>JAESRM010000042.1 GCA_016764635.1 Planctomycetota bacterium | reverse complement strand
CTCCGAAGCGTCCGTTATCAAGGCCGAGGAACAGCTGGACATCCAAGCCATCCAAAACCAAAGCGACCTGGCCGCCGCCATCCTGGCCTTGGAGCTGGCCGAGCTCGACCTGGAGAAATACACCATCGAAGGGGGCGAATGGACCAACGAACTGGCCGCCGCCGAGGAATCCATCGTGCTCAAGGAAGAGAACCTCTCGCGAGCACGCAAGGAACTCGATTGGACCAAAAAACTGCACGACGAGGGCTTCGTGCAGCGCGAACAGTTGGAGGGCGACGAGCTCGGCGTGCAGCGTTCCGAAATCGAGGTGGCCCAGGCCAAACGCGAGCTGTTGCTCAAGAAAAACTACGGGCACCGGCGCCGCAAAGCCGAGCTCGAATCCAGCGTGGGCACCAAGTCCAGGAACGTGACCAAGGTCACCAAGCAAGCGCGCTCGCGCATCGCGGACTACGAAGCCTCCCGGGACTCCGCCCGCTACCGCCTAGACCGTGAAAAAACAAAACTCTCGCGCCTCAACGAGCAGATCTCCAAGGGCAAGCTGTTGGCCCCCGAAGCCGGTTTACTGGTCTACGCCCGGGGCCGCTGGGGCCAGGCCATCAAGGAGGGCGACGACGCCTGGGGCGGCTCCAAGATCGGCACCATCCCCAAGTCCGACTCCCTTATCGTCACCGCAGGCATCCACGAAACCAAGCTCAAGAAGATCAAGCAGGGCATGCGCTGCAACGTGACTACCGACGCCTTCCCCGGCGTTTCAGTCTCCGGCACCGTGATTTTCGTGGCCATCATGGCCTCGGAAAGCAACTCGCGCCGCGGCGGCAGCGAGCGCTCCTACAAAGCAACCATAACCCTCGATTCCACCCCTGAGGGCTTCCGCCCGGGCATGTCGTGCAACGCCGAGGTCTTGATCGACGACCTGGTCGACGTCCTGTACGTGCCGCGCCAATGCGTGCTCTTCGACGACGGTAAGACCATCGTTTTCGTGCAAGCCAAACCCGAGCCGATCGTACGCGAGGTCGTGGTGGGCTTGGACAACAACAACTGGGTCGTGATCGCGTCCGKCCTGGAAGAGGGCGAAATCGTGCTGCTGTCCCCGCCGGCCACCTTCAAACCCAGCGGCGAATCCGCCTCCGGAGGAGCTTCGAAGAGGGCACCTTCCGCAGCTGGCGAGCCCAACAAATCTGGCAAGCCGAGCGCCAATGGCGGCAAGCCCAGCATGGGCGCTGGCAGCACCCGCAAGAGCGGCGCCAGCGGTGGCGGCGGAAAGCCCAAGATGGGCGACGGCAAGAGCCGTTCCCCGCGCCGCAAATCCAAGCAGGGCGGGGCCCCCCAGTGACCGAATCCGACCAACAAATCGTCGCGCGCCTGCGCAATGTTTCGCGGCGCTACGAAATGGGCGGCGAAACGGTTTACGCGCTCAGGGACTTCACCTTCGACTTCAAGCAAGGCGAATATTGGGCCATCATGGGCCCTTCCGGCAGCGGCAAGTCCACCCTGCTCAACCTGCTGTCCTGCATCGACCGGCCCAGCACGGGTTCCTATGAAATCCGCGGCCGTGAGGTCTCCGACCTGACCGACAACGACATCTCAGCCCTGCGCGGCCAGGAATTGGGCTTCATCTTCCAGTCCTACAACCTCATCCCCCAGCTGGACGTGATCGACAATATTCTGGTGCCCGTCATCTACCAGGACGACCCGATTCCGAACGCCCGCGAACGCGCCATCGAGCTCGCCGAGCGCGTGGGCCTTGCGGGCCGTTTGCACCACCGCCCCAACCAGCTTTCCGGCGGCCAGCAGCAACGCGTCGCCATCGCGCGCTCCCTGATCAACGACCCTGCCATGATCCTGGCGGACGAGGCCACCGGCAACCTGGACTCCCAGACCGCCAAGGAAATCCTCGACCTGTTCGATGAGTTGCACGCCAGTGGCAAGACCATCCTGCTGGTCACCCACGAACAAGAAGTCGGCAACCGCGCCGAGCACATCCTGCGCTTGAAGGACGGCTACATCCTGTCCGTGAACGACGTGCCCCACGCCCAAACCAGCGGAGCTGACCCCCGATGAATTCCCTCTGGCGTACCGTCCGGCTCGGTGTTTCGAGCCTGCTGCTGCACAAATTGCGCAGCTTCTTGACCACCCTAGGCGTGCTCTTCGGCGTGGCCAGCGTGGTCGCCATGCTCGCCGTCGGCGAAGGCGCCAGCGAGAAAGCCCAGGACCAAATCCGGCAGCTAGGCAGCCGCAACGTGATCCTGCACAGCATCAAACCCCAGCAAGAAGCCGTCAGCGACGAGCAAACGCGCATCCTGTCCTACGGATTGACGCGCGCGGACTTCGAACGCATATCCACCACCTTCCCCGGCATTCTGCGCACCGTGCCCGTGCTGGCCGCCGCCCAGGAAGTGCGCGTGGGAGCCAAATCCTGCCGCCCCAAAGTCCTATGCACCACGCCCAGCTACCAGGACGTGGTCGGACGCTTGCTCTCCGCCGGACGCTTCATCCTGCCCCAGGACGAAGCAGCCCTTTCCCTGGTCTGCGTGCTCGGTTACGACGTGGCGCGCTACCTGTTCCCCTTCGAAAACGCCCTGGGCCAACGAGTACGCATCGGCGCCCACTACTTCGACGTGGTCGGCGTGCTCATCCCGCGCGGCCCCCTGGGTGCCAGCCTGGCCAATCCTTCCTCCGAAGCCGGCGGCGAGATCTTTGTGCCCCTGGAAACCGGCCGCAGCTACTTCGGTGAACGCCAAACCACCATCCGCTCCGGATCCCGGGACATTCAAGAGGTGCAGCTGCACGAGATCATCGCCGAGGTCGGCACCGACGAGGATGTGCCCTTCGTGGCAGCCGCCTGCCGCGCCATGCTCGTGCGCGAACACGAGGACAAGGACTATGAGGTCATGGTCCCTCTCGAACTCCTGATGCGCGCCAAAGAGACCCAGCGCATCTTCTCCATCGTACTTGCCAGCATCGCCGGCATCTCCCTGCTCGTGGGCGGCATCGGTATCATGAACGTGATGCTCGCCACCGTCACCGAACGCACCCGTGAAATCGGTATCCGCCGCGCCTTGGGCGCCCGCCGCCACCACATCGTGGTCCAGTTCCTAGTCGAAACCACCGTGCTCTCCGGCTGCGGCGGCCTGGCTGGAGTCGGCATCGGCCTCCTAATCCCCATGATCATCGAACGCTTCGCCGACATGGAAACCAAGGTCTCCCCAATCTCAGCCGTGCTAGCCTTCGGCATTTCCATGGCCATCGGCGTCGTCTTCGGCCTCTACCCCGCCTGGCGCGCCGCCAACATGGACCCGGTGGAAGCCCTACGACACGAGTGATGCTCGGGTAAAATTAGCGCTCTCCAGGGAATGCCCATGCACCGGGCATTCATTCTCTGGAGCGAATATTGCCCATCGGGTATGTTGTGTGAAATCATCCTTTTGGAGTTTCATACATGCTTGGCTTGGCTTTGGCCCTCGCGGCCGTTTTCATTCCTCCGACCGACAAAATCACCCGACAAGGGGATCGCTTTGAGTTGGTTTGCCATTTCTCTAACGAAGAGGCTGCCGATCAAGCTTTGCAAGCTATCGAGTCCGTTTGGCCGCAGGCTCAAAAGCTGTACGACCTTCAGGAGCCCGAAGAAGGCAAACTGCTTACCGTGCATTTGTACCGGGATTCCGCAGGTTACGAGACCGCGGAGATGGCGCTCACCCAAGGTCGTTTCAAGCGCAATTTGGCTTTTGCCCACTACGATTCGATGAGCGCCCACGTGGCGATGCAACCCCCCTTGAGCGACGACGCCCTGGAGCAATTCGGCCTACCCGTGCAAACCCTCCGGCTTTTGGCCCATGAGGGAGCCCATCTGGTGCGCTACTCGCACATGAGTAATTTCCGGTCACATCCAGGATGGCTATACGACGGTGCCGCCAACTGGATTGATGAACGGGTTAGCACCGAACTCAAATGGCTATCAAGTATCGAAGAGGATCCAAAGTACTCCTCAAACATCCTGAACGTTCAGGGCCTGCTGAAGGACAGGAAGCTCCCCACGGTGGAGCAAATTCTGCGGGACCAAACGGACTCACTTAAATGGGGAGCCAAGTACGACGTCCGCTGGATGCTGTTCCGTTATATCCAAGAGAAGAACGGTAAGAGCCTGCGCAAGGTGCTCGCCCGGGCAAAGCAATTGGGCGGGGGCGGCGACTACACGGATCGATTGTTTACCGAGTTCGCGACCCTCTTCGGCGAGAAGAAGATGGCGAGGATGGACGCCGGGTTTCACAAGTATGTGAATTCGTTTCAGCCGGAGTGGAGGGAGGTCGTTCGCTCCCTCGCGTACTCCGACGGAAGTTGGAAACAAGCGGCCTTTAGCTCGAACGCCATCTGCTGGCGTACCGCCCCGGTTGGAAAGCAGAAATACAGTCTAAGTGGGTCATTGACGATTCTGCCTGCACCGCGCAATCAGATGAACCTATTCCTCGGCTATAGCGATGCCGGTTTTTTCTCCGTCGCATTCTCCGCGGGGTCGGGCATCACCTTGTTTGAGTATCTCAGCAAAGGAAGCCAATGGATCCAACGAGGTTATGTGGACAGCTCCGAGCTGAACCTTGGCAAGCCCTTTGATTTCAACGTCAGTGTGAACAAGGACACTGTGAAGGTTGCGATCAATGGCAAGAACGTCATCGAAGGCAAGGCCGAGACCCTCAACTTGACAGGCCCGTGGGGCTTGAGTGCCCAGGCCAAGGCCTCTGGCATTTGGAACCTGAAGAAAGTGCCCGGGATGTGAATTCCTGCGTGCCCTCCTGCGCACCCCTCCCCCGGCAATGGGCCCGGGGCTGGGGTGTTTTCACAATTTGGGGGGTTGGGCCAAAATACTGGCCGGTTTGGCGATGCGGGAGGGGTAGGCTGCGAGCAATCACTCCTGGGTCCAGATCGCTCGTGGGAAGGTTCCTATTCGAACCAGATCAACACGTGCACTGGGTGGAGGGCTTGCTATGAAACGAATCGCTTTGCTTTGTCTGGTTGTGGTACTTGGGTCTTGCCAGTCGAGGGGTCCCCAAGGGGCTGACTATGGACGTGAGCTCCCCTATGGAACGAATCCATTGATGCGCCTGTCGGCAGGGGATTTGCGCCCGAACGTGTCGGCCACGTGGACGGACAGAGCCGACTTTCTACCCGCTCTCAAGCGGTCGATCGCTTGGACAAACCTGCCTTACTCGCACCAGTTTTTTCCGGCTGCGGAGATATCCCACGACACGGCTCTGCAAAGCTTGAAGCGCTTTCACGAACTGCTCTTGACGTGCCGCACGGCCAATGAATTCCAGGACAAGGTCGACGCTGAATTCGATTACTTCCGCAGCGCAGGCTGGGACGGTCGCGGAGGCGGGGTTCTGTTTACCGGCTACTGCACTCCCGTCTTGGACGGCAGCATACATCGCACTGAAAGCTATCGTTACCCCCTGTATGCGTTGCCCTCTGATTTGGTCAAAGCGGATGATGGCACAATCCTTGGACGGCAAACGAGCTCGGGCATGCAGCCTTACCCCACCCGGCGCACCTTAGAAACGTCGGGAATGCTCGACAATCAAGGATTGGAGCTGGTTTGGCTTCGAGACCCCCTGGACGCTTTCATCGCCCACGTGAACGGTTCTGCGTTTGTACGCTCCCCCGACGGCACGGAACTGCGCTTTGGCTACGCGGGCAAGAACGGTCAACCGTACACCAGCATGGGCGGCCAATTGGTCAACGACGGCTTGATCTCCAAGGAGTCCTTGTCCCTCGGAACCCTGCGCGCCTGGGCGGCTCAAAACCCAGACCTCGTCGACGAGTACATGCACCGCAACGACTCGTTCGTTTTCTTCGGCCCGATCGAAGGCAATCCCCGCGGCAGTCTCAACCTCGAGGTCGCGAGCCAGCGCACCTTGGCCACGGACAAGACGCTCTTCCCTCGCGGAGCCCTGGTTTTCGTGGACACCGTGCTTCCGGTTCCCGGTGGAGGCTTCATGCCTTTCACCCAAATGATGCTCGATCAAGACACGGGTGGAGCCATCCGCAGCGCAGGCCGCGCGGACATCTACCTAGGGGTGGGCCACTCCGCGGAACGCATGGCCGGCACCACGCGAAGCGAGGGGCAGATGTACTACCTGTTCCTCAAGCCTGAGCATCTAAACAGGTGAACCACGGCCGCGTCATCGCCGTTTGCCTGGGCCCCGGCGGCATCCCCAAGCTTCCTGTGCCAGAGGCCCAAGTCGAGCTCCTAGGCCTGGTCGGCGACAAGCACCGGCACCCGGAACACGGGGGAGCCAACAGGGCCGTGTGCCTACTGTCCACCGCTGATCACGCCTCCCTGCGGAGGGACGGGGTCCAATCCCAGCAGGCCGGCTCCTTCGGCGAGAACCTGCTCATCGAGGGGATGGATTTCGAAGGTTTGAAGCCTGGTGACCGACTGTCGGTCGGCAATGAAGTCGTTCTGGAGATCCATGATTGCCGGGAACCCTGCATCACTCTCCAGCCCATCGACCCGCGCTTCCCCGCCCTCATGGAAGGGCGCAGCGGATTCATGTGCCGAGTGATTGCGACCGGGAGTGTCGCAACGGGGGCCTTGGTGTCCCTATTGAGCTCCAAATAGTCCTGAATGCGCATTTTTGCTGGCGCCCCCTCGTCTGGAGGGAGTCGTCGTGCTATCCAGGAGCCTGCAAACCCCCATTGAGCTAACCATGACCGAGTACGATGCCACCCACTTCACCGTCGAGCCTGTAGAAGGCGACGACCAAATCGCCATCACCATCCACGCCTCCGACGGCAACAAGTGGGAGTATGGCATTCCTTACAGCCCCCAATCCGGGCGCTATACGTTCGAGGAATTGGACGTCATCGCCATGGATTTCGGTGATGACTTTGCGGAAGACCTGAGCGACAAACTCGCTGAGGTTGTGGCCGAAGTGGTCGGCAAGAAAGGCTGAGAACGCTCGGTCAGAACGGAAAGCCCAGGACTCACTCACAGTCTGCTTCCAGTTCCTCAAACGGTTCCCGGTCCAGCTCACCCTGCAAGGTTCCGAGTGCATACTGGGTCCAAACCTTGGCTTCGATGCAATCCCCTGCTTCCGCAAAGGACCGGGCCAGTGCCAAGCACGCGGCCCAATTGCCTGGGTCCACACTGAGGGCCTCTCGATAGGCTTGCCTGGCCTCCACGTGCTCGTCTCTAGAGCTCCTCAAACCACCGATTAAGGTCCATGCGCGGCCATTGAGCGGGTCCAGTTTCACGGCGACCGTCAGGTGCAAAACAGTACTGGGCGGGGGCTCGGTACCCCCTTGCTCCGCCTTATACATGGCCCATTCCGCGGCCCCCACGTAAGCCTCCACGGGGGGCTCGGCAGACTCCAAGCGCAGGGTCCATGCTTCGCCTTCCATGTCCCGTAAGTTCAGGGCTCGAGCCCGCATGGCCACATCCTCTGCAAGATGGCCGGGTCCCCGATCGACCCGCAGCGCCTGCAACAGCAGGCCCAAACCTTTGGCTTCCCAGTCTCCACCCAAGAGTGACTTGCCGTAGAGGGTCAAGACTTCCACGTTACCCGCGTGCTCGGTCAGTAATGCGTTGAGGACCTGCCTGCCCGCGCGCGCCTGTTTCTGACTGAAGTGGGCCCGAGCCAGCAACAACCCGTACTTCAATTCGGTGCCCGGAGTGGGCAATTCCACGCGTAGGATTTTAATGGCCCCCAGCCCCCGGCCTTCCTCCAGCAAGGCCTCTCCCAAGTGCAAGCGCGCTTCCGCGTCCTGCCCCCGCCGCCCCTCCAAAACGCTGTTCCAAAGGCCCATGGCCTGACCCCAGTCGTGGTTTTCGCTGGCCAAGGCTGCCAGCCGGCGGGCCTCGGTGTCAGGTTTGGGGGACGAAACGCATCCGCATACCCCCAACAGGAGGCATACGAGCGTGGGCATCAGTCGGTTGGTTCGTAACATGGGRCGCGTTCTGCGATAAGGCTACCGTCCCAGCCCCCTCTGTGGGAAACTGCGCCACAACATGAGCTCTCAGGAATCTTTGCAGGAGGAATTAGACTCCATTCGGCAGGCCATCAAAGGCCTGCTTGGGGTCTTGGACGCCCAATTGATTGGGCAACCGCAAACTACCCGCCAAATATTGGAATGCTTGATCGCAGGCGGACACGCCTTGATCGAAGGAGCCCCCGGGCTCGGCAAGACCACATTGGTGCGTACCTTGGCGAGTTGCTTGGATTTGGACTTCCAACGCATCCAATTCACTCCGGATCTGATGCCCGCCGACATCATCGGTGCCCGCATCCTGAACTTTGACGAGCGTGGCGCCCAGGGATTGACCTTCGAACCTGGCCCGATCCACACCCAAGTGCTGCTGGCAGATGAGATCAACAGGGCCACGCCCCGGACCCAATCGGCCTTGCTGGAGGCCATGGAAGAGCACCAGGTCACGGTCTTCGGGGAAACCCGCAAGCTGGACACGCCTTTCATGGTGGTGGCCACCCAAAACCCCATCGAGATGGAAGGCACGTTCCCCTTGCCGGAAGCCCAACTGGACCGCTTCATGGTCAAGCTACTCATCGACATGCCCAAGGCCAGTGATCTGGCCAAGCTATTCGGCATGGACCCTACGACGCGCACCGAGGGTGGCGGCTTCCGTATCGAACGCTCCACAGTCCTGCGCATGCAGGAGCTCGCAGCTCAAGTTCCGGTGGGCGAGGACGTGGCCCGGCGCTTGGCGCGCATCATCCACGCCACCCACCCTAGCAGCCCCTTGGCCGGTGAAAAGACCCGAGCACTCGTGCGCCACGGATCCAGCCCCCGCGGCGGCTTGGCCATGCTGGCCATGGCCCGCGCCCGCACACTCATGGCCGGTGGCCTGCACGTAAAAATGGACGAACTGGACGCGGTCGCCGTGCCCTGTTTGCGCCACCGTTTGCTGCTCAACTACGAGGGCATGGCAGGTGACGTACCGATCACAGACCTCATCGAAGAGGCCATTCAGCAAGCCGACAATTA
>JAESRM010000261.1 GCA_016764635.1 Planctomycetota bacterium | reverse complement strand
AATCTCTCCAAACCGTCCGCACATGGAAACCGCCCTATCGCCACCCCTTCACAACCCCGCCGGCGTGAGTCAAAGAGAAACTGCCCGGATGTACGGAGCCACGAATTCTCCCTCCACCTACGCAAGAGCCCCGATCCCGGCTTCGCCGGAATCAAGGGGCCCTTGCAGGTGGATGGATAATCCGCGGCACCACCCATCCTCGGCTACGTCACACCCGCAGTGCTCCTGGACTCGGTGGTCAAGCAAGCTGTCTCCGGCAAGGACCTAAGCGAGCTCTAGGATTCGAGTCTTCGGCCTTCGATTGCCATTTTACAATTGCCCCTCCTGATTTATTCGGCGATGGACTCCGCGGTGATACCTGCAAGAAACAGCAGAGAAGGCTGCGCTGCATGCGGAAAAGGGCACCACTTTTCGTCTTAAGGATAGGATGCATGCATGAAGATTCTCCTGCTGTCTATCCTGGCGTCGTTCATCGTTAGTTTCGTCACGGTTCAAGCCTTGCAAACCCAAACGGAAGAGGCGAGCGACTTCTCCATTGCACCGGAACCGACCCATTGGGCAGTGGACATGCAGGACACCTTGGCCAGCCTCGTTGAGGAAAACAGGGCGCTTGCGGCACGTCTCGCTTTCGTTGAGAACCAACCGCTTAGCCAAATGCGATTGCCTGTCGATACGGACTGGGTGCCGCGCAGTGAATTCCTGGCGCTTCAGGATGAATTTCGAGCGATCACGAAAGCTATATCGAACCCATCCGCGCCCAATGTGGATCTGGCACATCCCCGCTTCCGGGGGCAGCTAGAAACGGCACTCGGGGACATTCGGAAGGGCGAAATGGTCAATAGGGCCAAGACAAGTCAAGAAAAACGAGCGGCGGCCCTCGAACCCGCCTTGGCCACAATGCAGACGCRACTGGGGCTCAATCAATCACAAGTCTCCGAGATGCGAACCGCTTTGGAATCCAAGATGGTGAGGGATGCGGACCTCACCCAGCGCTGGGAGCAAGGCGAGGACAACSARGCCTTGGGCCAACTCAAGCGGGACAACCGGACCACGCATCAAGCAGAGTTGCAGCGCATCCTCACCCCTTCCCAACTTGAGCAACTACGCGCACAGCGCRGCGGCAAGTGACCMAACGGGCAAGAGCCTCCCACTGCTTCGTAGCTGAATCAAAATTGAAGTCCTTACACATGTGAGCTTCTTTCCGTCAGTCGGAATCTTACCGTCCATTNGTAAGAGCTCAACTCGTCCGGTAGCGGRCAAGGACTCCCTCCAAAAGACCCGCGACAACTTGGAGCAGGCGTCRCTCCCCTTGGCCGCAGTCCTCATGGACTCCGTAGTCAAACAAGCCGTCTCCGGCAAAGACCTGGCGGACCTGTAGGAATCAATAGAGTTCGGGCCTCGCTCCGAGGAGGTATGGTGCCGCGGATTATCCATCCACCWGCAGGAACCCTAAATCTGGCGCAGCCAGTATTTGGGGTTCCTGCTTTGGTGGAGGGAGAATCCGCGGCACCACCCATCCTCGGCTACGTCACACCCGCAGTGCTCATGGACTCGGTAGTCAAACAAGCCGTCTCCGGCAAAGACTTGGGCGACCTGTAGGCCGGTTCTGCATATCGGCGGTCGAGAATTCCCCGATCCAAGGCCAGTTTCATATCGACGGGAATGCCACGAAATCGTGGACTAGGTGTTGTTATGAAACACGGAAATGCGGCGGAGAGCAGGGGGCCGTGGCTTGTGATTGCGCCCATGCCTGGCCCTCTTGCCCCGAAGGCCTTCGGTTGAGTCGCTAGGAGGCTCCTGGGCAAGCTGAGCCGCATTTGGTGGCCTGACGCGCGGGGTGCCGATTCCTATAGGGTCATGAACTCTGGGGTTTTGGATCCGCGGCTTGGATCATATGGAGAGAAGCTATGCGGCAAGCCAGCTCCGGGGCTTGGGTTACTCGGGCCGGGTGGCCGAAGGATTCCCTATGGAATTCGGCCTCAAGCGGGACAAGCCAAGTGAACTTGAGCTGCGTAGTGCCGCCCTTGAGGCGGATGAGCATTTTCGTGGGCTGACGGAGATCGCCCAGAACCAAATGCGCTTCGCTCTGGTGAATAACTATGAGCAATACCGACGCACTCGGAAGATTGCTTTGGAGCGTTACCGATCGACGATGACCCTGGGTGTTGGGGTGATGCTGCTGGTGTGGGGGCTGGGATCCGCTCCGCGTGTGGATACCTTCACGGCCGCGGTGGTGCTGGGCATGATCCTTGGCGCTGTGATGGAGCGTTTCGAAGGCGCGACGGTCATGTTCGCCCTCGGCTGCGGCATATCGGCGCTCCTCCTAGGCACATTGTCTGGCACATTCATCAGTACCTTCATGATGCCCATCGTCGCGAGCTACCTCGGGGCGTTCTTCGGCACGACGCGCTGGCTGTAGCGTGCGGTTCGCTCAACAGCCAAGTTTCAATCGTCGAAGGTCAGACTGTCGATCGCTTGTTGCATGGCAGGCCAGATGGGGTTTTGGCCGGGTTTGGTGGGGCTGGCTTGGATGCGGAGGATGGTGGATGAGGCGGAGGGGGTTTGCCTTTCGATCAACATGTGGAGGGTGAGGGGTTCTCCTGAGTTGAATGAATCGTAGGTGGTTACTGTGGCTTGGAAGGAGTCCGTGCCGTCGGATTGAATGGCTACGGTGGCGGGGTTTTGAGGGACGGTGAAAGCTTTGCCCTGGGCGACGGCGCCCATGAGGCCGTCGTAGTAGAGGTCCAGGATTTCGGCGATGCGGGCGGCGTTGAGGTTGGGTTCTTCGATCTCCATGAGTAGGACGTAGGCCCAGGAGTTGTCGGTTCCAGGTGTGCGCCAACCCGGTGCGAAGAGCAAGTGTTCGCGGCCGGCGGGCATGGTGGGTGCGAAGCTCGGGGGGAATTGGATCACTTCGCCTGCCCATTCGGAGAGATCGATAGGAACGACGGATTCGATGTTTTTATTCGAGTCCTCGGTGGACTGGCAACTGAAGGCAAGGGACAAGGCTAGGAGGATCGGGATGATACGCATGGGAGTCTTTTTGGGTAGTTGGTGTCGGTCGCCGATACTTACGGGGGCGAAGGCGTGCGCGTTGGAATGAAGGGACTGTAACTTCAGAACCACGGTGATGCACAGCGTGCAAACCGAGTGTTGCACGCTGGATACATTTCACTTGTGGCATGTCGACTGCATTCGATGCGGCCTTCGAACCTGATGTGCCTCGACAGCGAACTCGGAGTGATCGGGGCTATTCCCCAAGCGCGTTTCAAAAATACTAAAACTCTGAGTACCCCATGGGGGCCTACACGTTCTTAGGATGAAAGCACCGCTATGATTCCTCCCCAATCCAACCTACCCGCTGACGACGTACGTCGCTATCTCAATGAGCCCGAGGCCTGGACCATGGTTTCAAGCGGTTTGCAACGCATTGCCTTTGCAATTGTCGGCGATGAGGGCGATGCGGAGGATGTGGTTCAAGGGGCCTGGTTGGAGGCTTTGAAGAACCCTCGGAACGCGCAAAGCCAGGGTTGGATGCGGCGTTTGGTACGCTTCCGAGCATTGGATGTGCTGCGGCGTAAGCGGCAGGATCCGGCGACCTTGCAAGAGGATGTTCCTGAGGTCGCGGCCTCCGACATGCGCTGGAAGTTAGAGGCCCAGCGTGAAGTGCTCGATGCTGTGAACGCTCTCAAGGAGCCCTATCTGAGCACAATCATTTTGCGCTACTTCGAAGGTTTGGGTCCTAAGGACATCGCTGCCAAATTGCATGTACCCGAGCGCACGGTCAAGACGCGTCTGACCCGCGCCCATGCCATGCTGCGCGAGCGCCTAGGCGCGCGCTACCAAGATCAATTCGGAAACTGGGCGCCTGCACTGGTGCTTTTCTCCGGAACCAAGGGGCTCAAGGCGAGCCCGCTAGTTGTCCCCGTCGTGGGTTTGACCCTTATGAAAAAGTCTATCTTGACCGTTGCAGTCCTGGCCGTCGCTTTGATGGTCCCGGCCGTTCTGCAATCTGTAAATGGAAGCGAAGAGAGCGATCTCCAGCCCGATTCGGAAGTAGCGGAGCTCGTGGAGCCAGAGCAAACTTCCAAGTTGGACGTTCCTGTCATAACAGCCCGGGAAACCGTCCCCGGTGCAGTGCCCCCGCCCACCGAAGCAAAAGCCAGGGTCGAACACGCGTTCCAAAACGGAGTCGACCCAGCGGGCGGAAGCCTTGGCATTCGCGTTCATTGGGCAGACGGCAGCCCTGCCGAACACTTCAAGATTGTCGTTCAGCCGTGGAACGCTGCCAACGCCTTCGCCATGAAGCGCACTGTGTACACGGACGCCTCGGGCTACGTTGCTGTCGAACAGCTTCCCCCCGGCGAGCTCGGGGTCCACTATGACCGGGAAGGTCCGGACACCGTCGACATTCGCTCCGGTGAACACACAACCTTGGAAAAGGAGGTGAAACAGGGGACACCCTTCAGCGGGCAAGTCCGCGGCCCCAACGGTCGACCCGTGGGCGGCGCACTGATCTTTGTTGCTGGCAGTCGCGGTGGTGATTCCCTACCCGAGCCCACCACGATTGCAGACAGCTTCGGTCGATACGATCTGAAGAGCGTGCGCGACCACTCGTACGTTTCCGCGCGGGCCCCGGGGTTTTCCCCTTCCATCGCTATTGCAACGGGACCCAGTATTGGAGAGCCCACCGTGCTAGATCTCACCCTGCGCGGCAACCCCGCTACTCTGAGGGGAATAGCCCTGAGCCCCGATGGTCTTCCAGTTGTTGGGGCCGCGGTTCGCCTCGAGTTATTCCCCGTCTCCGGCCGGTCCGCCGACGGCAGCCTGCCCGGGTTCCCCTTGCCTTTTGTCTTTCGCACCGATGACGAAGGTCGCTTCGAGTCAAACCAAGTAGGAGCCGGTGTCATCAATGTCATTGCCCGAACGGCCCATTGGATGCCGTGGGTGCGAAGAATGGAACTGGCCCCCGGTGAGGACCTGGAGATCACGGTGCAATTCGAACGGGGGGTTGAACTCACCGGSCRGGTACTCGCAGAGAATGGCGATCCYATCSCCGACGCGCTCATATTTTCGCAGAAGAGCGCRGCCATGGAGTCCTATCGAATCAGCGCGAATGCCCGGGGYCAATATCACATCTATGGATTGCCCGAAGGGCCTTTTGARTTCATGGTCTACCGCAAGGGRTTCGAAGAGCTCAAAACCCAGGTCAACCTACGTGCGGATACTGTGAATCAGGTCGACTTCACGTTACACGAGCTGCAATCGGCCAGTGGAGTCGTGGTGGACGAACGGGGTGCGCCGCTCACAAGGTGGTTGGTGGCTGTAGAGAGTCGCCGGGGGCTTTGGTCCGCCAGCGCTTGGACGGACGAACAGGGGCACTTCGAGTTATCCGGCATTCCTGATGGCCATACGGACCTGGTGGTGACAAACGAGGGCCACTGGAACTCGGCGACGCGCCTGCCTTTCCCAGACTGTTTGCCCGCCCAAGGCCCACTGAGATTTGTGGTCCCGGACTCAGCCATGCCGACCAGTTCCATACGCATGCAGATCATGGTGGACGGCAAGCCCGCTCCGATCGAAACCCGCGTCAAACTGCGATCCGCCTCCCCGCTGACGCATAGGGACGTACACCCCAAGACGGACGGCTCCCTGCACATGGAACACATCTCCAGTGAGACATTCCGTTTGGAGATCTCCTTAGAAGGCTACGCCACATTGCACCGGCGCTTCCATCTCGTACCTTCCAAGGCGCTGGACCTCGGCACGCTAGAATTGAAGACCGGAGGCCGCATCCTCGTCCATGTGACAGGTTCGGACTCCATCGACAACGGCCGCATCCACATTCTGGACGATCTCGGTCAACCCCAAACCTCAATCCGCTTGCAAACCGGCAAAACCCTCTCCGCCCCCATCACCCCGGGCACGGTTCTCCTGCGTTACAACCCGGATGCTGGTGCCACACAGTTCGCCGAAGTCGAAGTCATTAGAAACGAAACTACCGAGGTTCGTTTTATGAGCCGCCCCGGAACCGATCGACAGATAACGATCCGCCGCAAGAATGGTCAACCCATGCGAACCCGGACCACCGCTACCGTTTCGGACCCACAGGGCCGTGTGCATTTTCGCAGCGAAGACCTGGGGAGGAATCAACCCGACGCAACCACCGCCACCATTCCACTAAGGGGGCTAGAAGCCGGCTCGTACAGACTGCAAATCGAAGATCCTTCCGGGCAGGTTCACGAGTCCTGGCTGCGCGTTACCTCGCTCGATCCGCTACCAGGGAAGCTTGCAGCGATTCAACTGGATTGGTGATCCATCGGAACGGGGCGAAGTAGGGAAAACCTCTACGTTGCGAACTACCGAGCCGTCGGGCGGTAGATGTCACCCGCGGTGCTCTTGAGTCCGGCAGGGCCTACGGACCCCTCCTGGGCGAAAAAGTGCAGCTGGTGACATCTACGGACAGACCTGTAGTTCGGAACGTAGATTTAAAGTCAAGGCTTGCAGAGCATTAGGGGGGCTGCCGAACAGGTTCCGGACAACCCTGTGACCTCGCACAGCGATTGGACTAAGCTGTCCGTATTGTCTCCCATTCGTTTATCACCTCGACTGCGAGGGATCTTTCCATGCTGAACTTTCGCCCGCTGCTGGGGCTTTCGCTCCTGGCTCTACTTTTTTCCGCGCCTGCGCTCTCACAGGGGTCCGCAGAATCCTTGGGGGAGGGTGTCCGGCTACTCGACCCAAATCCAATCGTTTGGGGTTACAACGGATCTCAAACCGCAATTTCCGGACGCTGGATGTTCGTGGCCTCAGGACATGGTGGCACGCCTAGCATCCCTTATAGCGGGAAGGTCATGGTTTATAGGCGCACCGCTGATGGCTTCAGCTTGTTTCAGGAGATATTTCCGGCAAGCCCTCGCAATGGGGAACAGTTCGGTTGGTTCAGTATGAAGGCAAGCGGAGATGTGCTGGTGGTTTGCAGTGAAAACTATCCGGCTCAGCTCCTGGGCACGGGTCGGACCGTTGTCTACCGCTTCGATGGGACGACTTGGGCACTTGATGCCAATTTATTGAGCCCATATGCGGCTGGACCTCCATACCGATGGTTTGGAACCAGAGCCGCTATCTCCGGTGATGATCTGGTGGTAGGAGCCGTTGGCCTAGGTGATGCCTTGCCTGATGGTTCACAGAGCTGGCGCGGAGGATTCCACTACTATCACTACTTTCAGGGGCAGTGGCAACTGCAACAAATCTGGGAGCCTGCGGCCAATGCCTCTTCCAACCACAAGGGATACGGTGGGACTTTGGAGCTGGATGGAACAACGCTTTATTGTGGATCAGGCGGATACTCCCGCCCCTTGCTGATGGAGCTAGATCCTGTTTCGAAGCAATTCCATGTCGTCCGAGAATTGTTCAGCCCCATACCCGGGGTGTCTCCTTTTTATACGTACTCGGTCGCGATCGATGAGCCATGGATGGCTATCGGAATGTCGTACCGCGATGGAGGTTACGTGGGTTCGGTTTCTCTCTACGAAAAAACCAGCACGGGTTGGATTTTTAGGGAAGTCCTCCAGGATGACAATCCTAGTGGCCTTTTCGATGCTTTTGGATTTTCCTTGGCGCTGAAAGGTGAGCGCCTGCTTGTGGGCGCCATCAGCGCTGGCGATGTCCGTCAGCATCACAAAGCTGAAGGGGTCAGCTATCTCTTCGAAAGAGACTTTCAAGGCCAATGGAAGGAACAGTACTCGATTCACCCCCCCGATCGACATGCGGCATACGACTTTGGCTGGTCCGGCGCTTTGGGTGATGGCGTCGTAATTGTGGGCGACCGCTACTACCATGACGGAGCCAACCCAAACGGTGGCGCTTTCGCATTCGAGTTCCCTATCGGTGCCGACGTTTGCTCAGGGGTCGTCAACTCAACGGGCCAACCTGGTCAGATTCGCGCCCTCGGCACCACGATAGCCGCAGAGGGCAACCTACGCATGCAGGCGGTGAACCTGCCCGCGAACCAAGCGGGTTACTTCCTAGCTTCCAGGCAAACGGGCTTCTTCCCCAACTCGGGCGGCAGCCTCGGCACCCTGTGCCTGGCTGGCAGTATTCTTCGATTGAACACTCCCGCCCATTTGGGGCTGTCCGGCGCCGACGGCCGCAGGACAATACAACTCGATCCAGCAGCCTTCCCCTCGCCTGGCCATCCACCAATCCTTAGCGGGCAAACCTGGATTTTCCAGTATTGGTATCGGGACAACCAACCCACGCCTGCAACGAACTTCACAGGCGCAACCGCCGTGATGTTTCACTAAGTCGGAGACGTCAAAAGAATGCAAGCCCGCATCGCTAGTCGCTGCGGGCTTGTTGTGTTTTCAACAATCCAGACAGTCGTTCCGGCTTTGGAAGGTGGCTCATAACTTCTTCGCGTGCACACCAAATTGTTCCGCTTCGAACCGGCTTCCCAAGCAACCTTCAATGGTATCTCGGTTGTAACAATCCCGGCCGACTTAAAAATCCGCGCTAACGGGCACCTAGGGCCGCCGTAAGCTATGGCATCTCTCATCCCCTCTCCCCTATCCCAACCCAAATGAACATCTACAAGTCCTTTCTGCTCGCTGCCGGCCTTAGCCTTACGGCCTGCGCTAGTTTTTCGAGCAAGAGCTCACATCCGCTAACCGTACACGTAATCGAGGCGTCCGGCGGAGCCTGAAGCGCTTCCAAATTGGCCCGTGCGGCCATGGAAAATCTAACAGGTGTCGATCGTTTGATGATGAGTGGCACACATGGGCCCATATTAGTTTGAAGCCTCATAGTCGACTGAATGAGCAGCAACAAAATATGGTCCGAATTGAATACGGTTTTGCTGAAAAAATACTGACAATCAAAATCCGCAAAGCTTTGGAGTTCTACATCAAGAGAAGATGGGGGTTGGAACAACCTGAGTCTCGATTGGAAGTAGTATCAACTGAGTATGAGCCTTTTGATGAGGAGCCAACAAATGGAGCTTAGGATGCGCC
>JAESRM010000260.1 GCA_016764635.1 Planctomycetota bacterium | reverse complement strand
GTGGTGGAGCGGGTGAAGGGAATCGAACCCTCGTGTACAGCTTGGAAGGCTGTCGTTCTACCATTGAACTACACCCGCAGGTGATTCCACAAAGCATGTGCAGTGTGGTATCTGAGCAGAGTACCCGGGCAAAGCCAGACACAAGCAAAGAATGACACGAGCAAAGACACGGGCCAGGCTGGCCCTGCATCCCCCCACCACCGCACATGGCGGTCATTTTCTGGGGAGGCGAACATCCCACCGGAACGAACAAGAAACCCGGCAGCGCCAAAAGGCGTAGCCCAAAGAGCGCGGATGGTGGGGAGAGCAGGATTCGAACCTGCGAAGGCGGAACCAACAGATTTACAGTCTGTCCCCTTTGGCCACTCGGGAACCTCCCCTTCTGTTTCATCCTGCGAGCTGAAGGCCCCGGCGCCGAACGTGCCGAAGCAAGCCAGGACCGAAGCGAACAGTGCCGCTTTGCGATGCACCCCACACTCATTAAGAGTGCGGAAGCGCGGTGGGTATCTTGTGTCGACCGGTTCGATCGCGTGCCGTCTGCGCTGCTGGCTAGTCGCCAGCGCTGCATGGGGCACGCTCCCGTGTCGTCATCGAGATCGGTTGGATTTTGAGGGAGCTAGGATTGGCCGAAGCCGAAACCCACATGGGTGCTGCCATAAGACAGCGTGCTACTGGGTGACAGCGCTAGCATGGAGCCAGCGGCGGGACTCGAACCCGCAACCTGCTGATTACAAATCAGCTGCTCTGCCAATTGAGCCACACTGGCGCGTCCCTGACGGGAGCTAACATGTCACCCAACCCTTCCGAAGTGCCCCTGCAATGAAGCGGGAACGCGCCGGGCGGCTAGTGGAGCGAGCATCCTACGGACGCGCCTCCCGGGGTCAAGCCTGCGTTCTAAAAAAAAGGCGAAAAAGCGGGCATGCCCACATATCGGCTTTCCATCCCCCGCACCGGCTCCTAAAGACCGCGCACTTGGGCCATATAACGCGAATAGGCAGACTGCACTGAAACCATCGAATCCCCCCCGAATTTGGCCAAAAACGCCCTGCAAAGCTCCAAAGCGACCACAGCCTCCCCCACCACACTGGCTGCGGGCACGGCCGTCACGTCCGAACGTTGGTAGGTGGCGGGCTCCGGTTCACCGGTCTCAAAATCGATGCTCGGAAGACCCTGGCGCAAGGTTGAGATCGGTTTCATGGCTGCGCGCACGATCAAACACTGCCCGTTGGTCAATCCACCCTCCAATCCGCCCGCCCGATTGCTCGAGCGGGTGAACTTCTTGCTGCCCTCGACCCCTGCAACTCCCCCAGGGGAAACGATCCCATCATGGACACTAGAGCCAGGAAGGCGCGCCGCCTCGAATCCCAGGCCAAACTCCACCCCTTTTATGGCCGGAATTGAAAACAGGGCCGCTCCAAGGGTTGAAGTGAGTCGCTCAGAGCCCTGGCCGAAGCCCCCCAACCCGGGCGGAAGACCCTCGACGCGCACCTCGAAGACCCCTCCAAGAGTGTCGCCCTCCGCCTTGGCTTGGTCCACGGCCTGCTTCATGCCCGCATCGGCCTTGGGATCTAAGCAATAGAAGGGGGAAGCCTGCCGGACAGCATCCGCATCGGAGCCCAACGGCCCCTTAGAATCGGCCTGAATAGCCCCTAAGGCCACCACATGACCGAATATCCGGATCCCGAAGCTCTCCAGGAGCTGCCGGACCAATCCAGCCGCAGCCACCCTGGCGGCGGTCTCACGGGCACTGGCACGCTCCAAAACGGCCCTAGCGTCCCTGTGTTCGTACTTCCAGCAACCCGCCAGGTCCACATGACCGGGCCGCGGACTGATGGGCTTAGGCAGGCTTTCCAGGGTCTGATCCCGGTTGGGCACCTCAAAAGCCAGGGGCGTGCCCAGGGTCTCGCCCCCTTTGATGCCAGAGAGCAAAACCACGTGATCCTGCTCGATCTTCATGCGACCGCCCCGGCCGTAGCCCCCTTGGCGCCGCCGAAGTTCCGTATTCACGCGCTCCACATCTAGGGGCAAACCCGCGGGCAACCCTTCCAGCATGCCTATTAGGGTCTTGCCGTGGGACTCCCCCGCCGTTCGCCAAGTGAATGCTGTCATCGCAAAAAGCGCCGAAAAGCGCCCTTAAACGCTAGACCCCGTTGAATCTGAGCCGCCGGGCACAATTTCCACCCACTCGTCGTCATCCGAGCTGGCCGAAACCTCGCTCTGAATGGGGCTTGCGAGCGGTCGGCCAGAAGGGGCCACCGACTGGCTCGATTGAGGGCGAGGAATCAGGTCGCTGGACACGCGGCAGTGCTCGCCCAGACTGCGACCCTTGAAGAAGTTCACCACACAGGCTTCCAGCACGTGGAAGGCCACGGGCTTGGCCAGGGTGCCGACCACGGGGTCGAGGGACAGCAACAGATCCTGATTCTTGGCGTCCAAATAACCAGAGAAGACCAAGGTCGGAGGCAGGATGCCCTCGCGATGGAAGCGCGGCAGCACCTCGATGGCACTCTCCACCCCCATGTCGATATCCGACAGCATCAGGTCCACAGGACGCTCCAGGAGCATTTCCCGCGCCAGATCAAAGGTCTCAGCAGATCGCACGGAGTAGCCGCGCTTCAACAGGAACCAGGAGACCAGCTCGACAATGCGCTCATCATTGTCGACCACAAGGATCTCACGTTTCTCCCCCCCTAAACTCTCCGACTTTGCCTCGGAATACATGCCCAACCGCCCGTTTTTCGGTGCCTTATAAAGTGGGTTGCCGGTTTGTCCAGCGCCCCGGAACAACAGTTTTCTGTCGCTCCTGTCGGGTTCGAATCCTATCGAATAGACCCCACGGATCCAAGCCTCGCCTGCCGCCCAAGCGACTGCATTTATGCGCGAGAGCCCGGGGAGGCACCTCTCCGACGGGGACCCTTTCCACCTTCCCCGCTACAGTCGARCCNRGGGCCSCCTCCTCCAATCTGGGAATRSCCCAAGAAATCCGACTCCRRCGCCGTCTACCCCACCGCYGCCTGTGAGCCTGGRAGGGTCCAACAGGCGTCCAGATCCAGCCYCGCCGGTGCTCCAATGCAAATGATTCAGAGTCTCTTCCTACGCTTGAACCCTTTGGCTCTCGCCCTGGTCAGCTTCATGCTGATCGCCCTCTCCCACGCCGCCTTGCTTGCCCAGGCTGCGGACGCTGCGCCCGGCCAGCAGGATCTGGCCAACGCRGCTGATTCCGCATTCGARGAAGGCTCTTTCCAGAAGGCGTACGARCTCTACTCMCAGGCCCTGGAGAGCTCCGCCGCAWCCGACACCGCATGGCTCGARTTCCGCAAGGCCGATGCRCRCCTGCGCTCCSTGGACTCCTCCARCAAYKCGGAYCGCTCCGACAAGGACGCCGCGCTCGCCACCCTGCGMACCTTCTTCGACGCCAGCRTTCTCCCCGAACAACGCACCCGCATCTGGGCCGAAGCCGGCGAGTCCATCGGCGACCACCACTACCAGCATCGYCGCTCTTGGAGCTTCGGAAACTCCATGCTGCCCTACACCTTGGCCCTGGATTTYTGGGCGGGCTCSAGCGACATMGAASWGGCYCGTGAACGCTGGCTGGGCATCATTTGGAAGATGGCTTGGCCCGCGTGGAGCGACGGGGTCAGCAGCTACGGRGCGCRCARCAACTGGATCAGCCTCGAGCAACTCGAAAAGGGTTTGACGATCGCAAGCACCGACCAAGATCGCGCGCGTCTGTACTTCCTAATCGCCCGCAGCGCGCAGAACCAAGGCAATGGACCCTGGTGGGATCGCCGCCTGCAAACTGCCTACAAAAACCTTCGAGACCTGGGCGAAGATTCCGGCTTCTACGACGCGGCACTTTGGTTTGAAGCCGTCTGGCTCCAGCGCACGGGCCCCTGGCAACGCACCGAAGACGGGCAATCCCGTCGCCAAGCCCAACCGGCCCAAGCCCTCGCGCTCTACGAGATTCTGACCGGGGACATACGCTGGAAGAATAGCGCGCACCGCAAGCAAGCCTTGCAACACATCAAGGACATCCGCGCCAAAGAACTCTCCGTGCGCGCGAGCGGAGCTTTCCTATCTGGCTCCAAAGCTAGTTATACGCTGTATGTACGCAATCTGAGCGAATTCGCCTGCACGCTCACTCCGGTCGACATTACATCGCAAGTGGTCCTAGAAAAGCGCTCGGAGCACGCCCACCAATGGCTTGCCAAAATCCAAACGGGCGACACGGATCCTGTGCAGAGCTGGACGCTCTCCACCAAGGAGCCTTCGCCGCACGCCGCAAGCAGTCAGGAGTTTGCGATCGATGGCACCCTGGCTCCGGGCGCTTACTTGCTCGAAGTCCACAGTGGCAGCCGCAAGGATCGCACCCTGATTTTGATCACCGAGGCCGCACTCGTGCTCAAGTCCTCGGGCCAGGACCTGCACGCTTGGGTGACCGACGCTATCACTGGCAAGCCACTGCAAGGGCAATCCGTCCACGCCCGCGTGAGATTCCGCGACAGCAAGGGCCGCGGCTTCTGGCGCCACGTGGAAGCCACCACCGGCGCCGATGGCTTGGCCCATTTGGTCGCACCGCAAACCCACGATTATCGGGAAGCTTTCGTCTCCGTCCAAGGCGCCCAAGGCCCGGCCTTCGCCGTGCTCAGCCAAACTGACTTCAAGCCCAACAGCGCCTGGCGCGTGCACGTGGTCACCGACCGCCCGGCCTACCGACCGGATCAAACCGTCAGCTGGAAACTCAGCGCGCGACGCCACACGGGGCTGCGCTACAGCACCCCCGCCGGACACCGGTTGCTCGCCAAATTGATCGGCCCGCGCGGCGATGAAATAGACAGCGCCGAAGTCACCCTGAACGACTTCGGCTCCGCCTTCGGCACCTTCGAAACGGGCAAGTCCATGGCGCTCGGCCAGTACAGCTTGCAACTACAAGAGTTTGAAGGCGCCAACCGCATCGGCTCCTCGGCCCTGTTCCGCCTGGAGGAGTACAAGCGCCCGGAGTTCGAGGTCAAGGTCTCCACCCCCATGACCGACGCCACGGACGGCATACAAGCCCACCCCAAGGTCTTCGTCCTCGGCGATGAAGTTCAGGCTGAAATCCAAGCCAACACCTACTTTGGCACGCCCGTCGCGGGGGCCAAAGTCGAAGTGGTGCTCTACAAGCACAGCTACCATTCGGAGCCCTTGCACAGCCCGCGCTTCCAATGGTTCAGCGACGCCTTGATTCCCTCGTGGCAACGCAGCTCGCGCTACAGCCAATACAACCGGCAAGAGGTCCTACGCAAGGAGCTCAACACCGACGCTGAGGGCCGCGCCCTGTTGACCTTCGCCACGCCCTTCGGCCAGGGCCAAGGTTTCAAGTACACCATCGAAGCCCGGGTCACCGACGCCTCCCGGCGCGAGGTCACGGGCACGGGCAGCGTGGTCGTCTTGCGCCAAAGTTACCGCGCTGAATTGGATCTGGAACACACGATCGTGGCACCAGGCCAGCAAGCTGAGCTGTCGGTGCTGACCCAAGACTCCAACGGCCACGCCATTCAGATCGAAGGCCAACTGCACCTGTACCGCGCGCGCTGGGTCGAGATCTGGCTGGGCGCGGACAAAAAGCGAATCGACTCGGACACCCTGCGCAGGGCGCGCGCCGCCCAGTCATTCCCGCACCCGGATTGGCAGCAGGTGCGCGCCGAGTATGCCTTCGAAAAAATCGACGAGATCAAACTGACCACGAATGCCAAGGGCAAGGCCAGCTGGTCCCCCACCCTGCCCAACGAAGGCGTCTACAAATTTACGTGGGTCAGCCCCGATCCGCGCAGCTCTGAGGTCAGCGCGGAGGCCTGGGTCTTCGCCGCGGACGGCGACTCCCTGCAACTCGCCTACAACCAGAAGGGCCTGCAAATCCTGCTCGACAAGAGCGCCATCGCCGAAGGCCACACCGCGCAGGTCCTGGTCATGAGCGACGCCTCGGACCGCCACGTGCTCTTCACGGTCGAAGCGGAAACCCTCATGTCGATCGAGGTTTTGCACCTGGAAGGCTCCGTGAAACTGGTTTCGATCCCGCTCGACGTGACCCATGTACCCAACGTGTTCCTGACCGCCATGGAGGTTCGAGGCGGCGAGCTGCGCAGGGCTCAAGAGCAACTGATCGTGCCTCCCACCCGCCACTTCCTCGATCTGGACGTGACCCTGGACGCCGAGTCCTATCGCCCSGGCTCCAAGGGTACCTTTGWAGTGCAAGTGCGCGACTCCGCCGGCGAACCGGTGCGATCAGAGGTTTCCCTGTCCTTGTACGACGCGTCCTTGCTCGGCATTGCCGAAGACGTGATCCCCGACCCGCGCGAGTTTTTCTGGGGCCACCGCCGCAGGCAACATGTGGGCGCAAGCTCCTGCTTTGACCAATTGCGTTACATGCGGCTGGTCGAGAATGATCGCGGGCAGCTGATGAGCCCGGAGGACCTTCGGCAATACAAGTTGGACGGTGAGAGGCCCATCTTCAACATCAATCACACCGGTCAAATAATCATACGAAAGGATAGCACTTGGCTCCTGGGCAGGGGCGAATCGTACCGCGGCCCCGGCGACACCCTGCCCCCGGCCGGAGCTATGGGTATTCAGTCTGAATCCCTAGCCGGTAGCCGAGCTTCCGGAAAAAAAAGCCTGGCAGCAATGGGGTACGCCGGAGCGCCTTCCGAAAGCAAGGACATGGCCCGCCAGTTTGATGATGGCGGAAACTCGGGCGCCGAAGAGCCAAAGTCTGGACCCAACAACACCATCACAGTACGCGCCGACTTCCGCGAAACCGCACTTTGGCTACCGAGCCTAGTGACCGACAAAAATGGTCAAGCCCGCGGCGAGTTCACCCTGCCCGACAGCACCACGCGCTGGCAGATCTCATCCTTCGCAAACGACGGCGCCGACAGCTTCGGCTCCCAACGCAAGCAAGGCGCTGTCACCGAACTGCCCATGATCCTGCGGCCGCAAATGCCGCGCTTCCTGGTCGAAAACGACGAAGCGCGCATTTCCGCCCTGGTGACCAACACGACCGATACCGCGATCGAAGCCCAGGTTTCCTTCGAGGCCCAAGGCCTGCAAATCCTAGGCTTCTTCGATGGCGATCAACTTCGCCCGGGCAGCAAAGCCCCGCTCAGCGTGCCCGCCCACGGCGAAGCGCGTTTGGACTTCCTGGTGCGCCCCACGGGACTCGGTAAAGCGAGCCTGATCCTCACCGCGGTCTCCAGCGACGCCTCGGATGCGGTCCAGCGCAGCCTGCCGATCATCGAGCACGGCATCGAGGCCCTGGTCTCCGCCAGCGGCCGCCTGACCGACGCCAAACTCGAGCACACCTTCGTGTTGCCCCCGGCCAAGGACGGCCGCACGTTGATGCAAGTCTCCGTGGCCCCCAGCCTGGCCACCACCATGCTGGACGCCCTGCCCTACCTGACCCACTACCCCTACGGTTGCTTGGAGCAAAGCCTCTCGCGCTTCGTTCCCACGGCGGTGGCGGCTCGCACCCTCGAGCAAATGGGACTTGATCCCAACTTCGTGGCGCGCGCTTCTTTCGGCGGCATTGAAGAAGAATTCGCGGATAAAACCCAACCCAAAGGCTCCAAGGACTTCGAGAATTTTACCAAGGCTGCGCAAGCGGGTTTGGCCAAGATCGAAGCACTGCAAAGGCACGATGGCTCCTGGTCCTGGTGGCCGGGTGGGTCGAGCAACTATTGGATGAGCGCTTACGCGATCTGGTCCTTAACGCTCGCCAAGGACGCTGGCCTGGACGTTTCCGAACTGACCCTGGCCCAAGGTCTGATCTGGCTCGACCCGGCCCTGCTCGAAGAAACCCGCGACGTGAACCTGAAGGCCTGGATGCTACACGCTCTCTGTGCCGTGCAGGATTCCCTCGGCCATACGAAGCCCTCCAGAAACAGCCTGGCGACCTTCGACACACTGTACGAAAAACGCGTTGGACTCTCCCCCTATGGCCGCGCCCTGCTGACCCTGTGCGCCAAGTCCCTCGGCAAGAGCGACGAAGCGCGCATCCTGGTCGACAACCTGGCCAATGGTGTGATTTGGACCGATGCGAGTTCGAGCGCGATCACAGACGCTTCGGGCGGCAGCTCCTTGAAGACCGCCCATTGGGGCAGCGAAGGTATTTACTGGCACTGGTCGAGCGGCGCCGTGGAATCGACCGCGTTCACCTTGCGCGCTTTGCTGGCCGTGGACCCGGAGCACGAGCTGGTGCAGCCCACCATGTCTTGGCTTGTGCAAAACCGGCGCGGCTCGCAGTGGAAGAGCACGCGTGATACGGCCATTGTGGTGCTCGCCATGTGCGATTACCTGAAGTCGACCGGCGAAGCCAGTCAGCCTGTTGGGTACAAGGTTTGGGTCGACGGGGAGCTGATCGGTGCTCGCGAACTGGAGGGCGAGGCCTTGCTGGTTGCGCAGGCGCCTTTTGTAGTGCCCGGCGTGACGAGTGGCTCCCATCAAGTGGTCATTGAACGTACTTCGGGTGAAGGTCCGCTTTACTGGACGGTCAGCGCGCGCTTCTTCAGCGCCGAGGAACCGATTCAGGCGCGGGCCTCGCAGATCTTTGTCAGGCGGGATTACTATCGGCTCGTGGCCCATGACACTTTGCTGAAAGGCAAGGTCTTTGAACGGGTCTTGCTCATGGACGGGGATGCTGTGCAGAGTGGTGAGCGCATCGAGGTCGTGTTGACTTTGGATGCGACGAATGACATGGAGTACATGATGATCCGCGACGCCAAGCCGGCTGGTTTGGAGGCGACTGTGCTTAAGTCGGGCGGTGGTAGCCGCGCGCGGCAGTTGCGCAAGGACGAGGTTGAGAAGCGCTTTGGGGTGGGCTCGGAAACGAATCCGAACAAGCGCGCCACGGGCGACGGGGTTTTGCGTCGCCATGCGGGGTATACGGGGCAATCGCAGTGGCTCTACCACGAGTTGCGCGACGAGGCTCAGGTCTTCTTTGCGGATAAGCTGCCTAGAGGCCTCTGGGAAATCCGCAGTACGCTGCG
>JAESRM010000041.1 GCA_016764635.1 Planctomycetota bacterium | reverse complement strand
CTCCTACTCAAACCCGAGCAGCAAGCCGCCTTGGTAGGTCAGGAAGCTGGCGCCCCAAGCCAACGCCGTCATGTACCCAAACATGAAGAGCGGCCAGAACCAGGAGTTGGTTTCGCGTCTCACCACGGCGATGGTCGCCATGCATTGGCAGGCGAGAGCGAAAAAGATCATCAGGGACATGCCAACAAGGGGCGTGTAGACCTTCTCTCCGGACAGGTGGGACTCATTTCTGATGCGATCGCGCAGGGAGGTGGAGCCTTCGTCCACGTCGGCGCCGACCCCGTAAACGAGGCCCATGGTCGACACGAAGACTTCCCGGGCAGCGAACGCTCCGATGAGGCCCACGCCGATCTTCCAATCGAATCCGAGCGGGCGCAGGGCGGGTTCGATGGTGCGGCCCATTTGGCCGGCGTAGGAATTGCGCAGGTGGCTCGCGGCTTGCTCCTGGTTGATCAGGCTCAACTCCGCGGTTTGCAACTCACCCTCGAGGGATTGCTCGGCGACCACGCGACGCGCTTCGAAAGGCGCATCCATCTCGGCGTTCTTGGGGAATGAAAGCAGGAGCCAGAGGCCGATGGTGCAGACCAAAATGACCGTGCCCGCTTCGGTGAGGAAGACGCGGCCTTTCTCCCAGGTCTCGCGCAGTACCGTGCGCCACTCGGGCATGCGGTAGGGCGGCAATTCCATGAGCAGCGGCACCGCGGGACCCTTGAGGATCGTACGTGAGAGCACGGCGGCAGCGGCTAGCGCGATGACCGTGCTGAAGATGTACATGAAGACCATCAGCAGACCTTGCACCGGCATGCCGAAGTACATGTTGGCTGGGAACAGGGTCGCGATGATGAGTGTGTAGATCGGCAGACGCGCCGAGCAGGTCATCAAGGGTACGACCATCATGGTCACTAGGCGGTCCCGGCGGCGTTCCATGGTGCGCGTGGCCATGATGGCTGGGATCGCGCAGGCGAAGCCCGAAAGCATGGGGACGAAGGCTTTTCCGTTGAGCCCCATGAGCCGCATGATGCGGTCCATAAGGAAGGCGACCCGCGCCATATAACCCGATGCTTCCATGATCGTAACGAACAGGAATAGCAGCAGGATTTGYGGTAGGAAGACGATGACGGAGCCGACTCCGGCKATGATGCCTTCCGTGATAAGGTCGCGGAAGAAGCCGTCGGGCAAGGCGTTGCCAACCTTCCCACCAAGCCAGCCAAAGACTCCCTCGACCGCGCCAATCGCCGGATCGGCCCAGGAGAAGAGCGATTGGAACAGCAGGCCCATGGCCAACAGAAAGAGCGGAAAGCCCGTCCACGGGTTGAGCAGCAAGGCGTCTAGTCGCTCGGACCAAGTGGCTTTGGTGCTCGTGGTTTCGCGGAGGAAAGTGGGCGCTACGCGGTCGATCCACTCGAATCGGCCACGAACAATTTCCTCGTCGATGTCGCGAGATTGGGTTGTGGCCAAAGCCCTGCGTTCAGCCACCATGGCGCGCACTTTGGTGGGGATGCCTTTTAGCTCGTCGTCTTCGTCTACGGACAGCAGCGCCCAAAGCGCAACGGCTTGGCTACGCCTTTCATCGCCGCAGTGCCAATCCTCGGGAATGGTTTGTTCGAGGGCTTGCACGTCCGCGGCGAGGGCTTCTCCGGGAGTCCACCGGGGCTCGGAAATGCCGCGCGCAGGATCGTTGAGTGTATTGTCGATGGCCTCGAGCAGTTCCTTCTCACCGTCACCGTTCTTTGCGGAAATGGGGACCACGGGCACGCCGAGCGCTTTGGCCATGGCGTCCACGTCCACGCTCTCCTCGGGGGCATTCAAGAGGTCGACCATGTTGAGCGCTACCACCACCGGTCGGCCCAATTCGAGAAGTTGCACGACCAGGTATAGGTTGCGCGTCAATTGGGTGGCGTCGACGACCACCATGACCAGGTCGGGTACGGGATAGCCACCCGAACCACAGCTGGCGAGCAGGGCGATTTGTTCTTCTTCGCTGCGGGCAGCCAGGCTGTAGGCGCCGGGTACATCCGCGAGTTCGATGGTCCCGGTCCGCTCGAGTACAAGTTTGCCCAAGTGCCGGTCGATCGTGATTCCGGGGTAGTTGCCCACCTTCAGGCGCAATCCGGTCAGCCGGTTGAACAGGGTCGTTTTGCCCGTATTAGGGTTGCCTGCGACGACAACCAGGGGGAGCTTGTCGCTCGACCCCGCTTCTGAAGCACTCACTACACGACCTCGGGTTCCACCATGATGCGGCCCGCTTCGGCTCCCCGCAGGGTCAGGTGGCAGCCTCGTACGACGATCTCARCCAGGTCGTGCACGTCTGAATAGCGCAACAAACGCACCTGGGTGCCGGGCAATAGACCCATTTCCATGAGGCGACRGCGGAAACCGCGGTCTCCGTCAACTTGGATCAATCGGGCAAAATGCCCGCGAGGGAGGCAGGGAAGGGGTGTCATGTCAGGTATGTTGAGAATCGGTCTCAACGAGCCAGAACTTTATAACACTCCGCTCCTTTCCCATAGGGGCTAATTGGTGAGGATTGTCCTTGGTCAAGAAATGGCCGTAAGTCGTTGTCAAATATGAAGATAGCGTTCCTCCTTGGACTTGGTGGCCGCTCAGGATGGGGCAAGGATTGCTATAACAACGTTGGAGATCCAACCATGTCTACCCAGAGCCCAAACGAGTCCACCTTGCAGAATCCCAAAGAAGTCGCTGGCCGCGCCGCCGCCCAGCTAGTGAAGAGCGGTATGACCGTGGGGCTCGGGACCGGGTCCACGGTCTACTTCACCCTGGTCGCGTTGGCTGAACGCATGCGGGACGAGGGCTTGGAGCTGCGGTGCATTCCGACTTCGGTGGATACGGAGGTGAAAGCTCGCGAGATGGGCATTCCGCTGGTGGGCTTGCACGAGGTCGATCGCATCGATCTGACGATCGATGGTGCGGATGAGGCCGATCACGGGTTTCGGCTGACGAAAGGCGGGGGCGGGGCCTTGCTGCGCGAGAAAGTCGTGGCGTTCATGTCCGCGCGCATGGCTGTGGTCATGACGCCGAACAAGTTGGTGGAGCGACTGGGTAAGACGTTCGCTTTGCCGGTAGAGGTTGTCCCTTTTGCGGCTTCACTTGTGGAGCGCAGGCTGATCGAGTTGGGAGCCGAGGTTCAGCTTCGTATGGGTGCGAGCGACGAGGCCTACGTGACCGATAACTCGAATCACATTCTGGACGCCACTTTCGCCCAAGGCATCGAGGACCCGATTGCTATCGAGAAAGCCTTGGCCGAAGTGCCGGGTATGGTAGAAAGCGGCCTCTTCATTGGGCTTGCCACAGAGATCTACATGGGCAAGCCCGACGGCACCTGCGAAATACTGACCCGCTAAAGAACATGGCTATTCAAACCAAGCTGATCGAATACACCCACGATGGAACTTTGCTCGAGGGTTGCTTGGCCTGGGATGACGCCAACACGGATCCGCGACCTGGAATCCTTGTCAGCCACGCGTGGGCGGGGCGTGATGGATTTACGACGGAGAAGGCCATTCTCCTGGCGGAGCAGGGTTACGTGGGATTTGCCCTGGACGTCTACGGGAAAGGGGTTCTCGGTCAAAGCAAAGAAGAGAATGAGGCGCTTTTGCATGCGCAATTGCACGATCGGGTACGTTTGCAGGATCGCTTGAAAGCGTGCCTGCAAGTCATGCGCGATCAACCCCAGGTCGACGCGGCGCGTACCGCAATCATTGGCTATTGCTTCGGTGGTTTGTGCGCCATGGATTTGGCGCGCAGCGGTGCGGATGTCTTGGGGGCCGTTTCCATGCACGGCCTGCCGTTTGCTCCTGATGTGACGCACCCGATCAGCGCCAAAATGCTCATCTGCCACGGATGGGACGACCCCATGGCCGATCCGGAGTCCATTGTGGCATTGGCCCAGGAGCTCAGCGAGGCGGGCGCCGATTGGCARCTGCACGCCCATGGCGGGAARATGCACGCGTTCACCAATCCGACAGCGGATGATCCTGACTCCGGAATGGTCTACGACGCGGACGCGGATCGTCGTTCCTGGCAGGCAGCCACGAACTTCTTCGCCGAAGTCCTGGCCTAGTTGCCGGAAATCGAACCGGGTAGGAATAGGAAGTTGTTGGCGTAGCTGTCCCGATCCCAGAAGCGGTCGCCCTCTTCGTTTTGATGGACGTCCCCATGGAATTCTTCGATAGGAACGCGCGCGCCTTGTGAGAAGAACTGGCCGGTGTAGTCATGCTTCAGCACTTGGTCAAACACCTGCTGGAGCTCAATTCCACGCACGCGCAGGTGACGTTTTTCGCATTCGACCATGATCGCGGGGCGCAGGTTGCCCAGTGTTTTTTGGGCCCCCTTGAGGGCTTCCAGCTCAAAACCCTCCACGTCGACCTTGATGAAATCCACGCGCCGTAAGCCTTGGGTTTGCACGAAGCTGTCAAGGGTTTGCAATTCCACGTGATGTACCGTGGGCGCCTGGTTGGATTCGCTTGAGGCCACGCCAGCGACCAAGGATGCGCTGGCTGAAGTCGACCCAGTGGAGTCGGGTACATGCAAATTCTGGTGGCCCGATTCCGATCCCAAGGCACATGTATGGATGAAGACATTCTTCCAACGGAAGGCCTGGACCACATCTTTCAGGTATTGCGCGAGCTCCGGTTGCGGTTCGAAGGCGTGCACTTGACCACTCGGTCCTACAGCGCGCCGCATCCAGTACAGCCAGCCACCCTTGTGACAACCCACATCCAAAGCCACGTCGCCCTTGCGCAGCATCTTGACCATGGCACGTATCTCTGCGGAGTCCCATTTGCGTAGGAACTTACGAGCGCGCCAATAGAATCGGAGGCGCATCAAAGTGCCTTCCGAGGGAGCGGGGTTGGATCGTTGTAGGGGCTGAAAGCTCGCATGGAGGAAGCGCCGGTGGGCGTTGGCTTGCATGATGCCGGGAGGAGGCTCCGGCGCAGATGACTTTTTGGGAATCCAGCCAAAGGGGGTCGGGATCGGCACCTGGTAAGGACCCGGAAAGCCTTTCCCATGGGGCAATGTTTGCCCTGTTCAATCGGGTAGCCCTTTCCATCGGGTGCCGGGCTTGATTGGGGCCAGATAGCTAAGTGCCTGTTTTGATTGGGGTTACGGTTTGGGAAGGACTTGGCACAGGGAATGCTTCTTAGGCTGCGATGGAATCCTTGTCTTCTTACAACAGCATCCGAATGGTGGATGTGAAAGCACGACCCGAGCGGTCGTCCTCCTCGGCTCCCGAGTCTAAATCAGCGCGCTTTCCCGACCCTTTGGCGGGTCCGCAAGATGCCGCGCAGTCCGATGGGAATGTGGGTAAGTACGAGCGCACTGAGAAGCCCGCCGACGATGTGGCGCCGGAGAAAAACGTCCAGGACGCCAAGCGCTCGGAGGTCGAAACGGATCCCAGTGAAGAAGCTCAAGCGTCCATGATTCAGGTGAAGACCCAAGAGGATGATGAGCGAGTGGTCACACTTCCTGGTGGTGAATCAGAGCCCGATCCGGACACCGTACCCAGTGGCGAGTTTGGTGAGCAGGTACTTGGAGAGCAGGAGTTGGCCCAGGATTTGCCCGCGGAAGGCATGGCCCAAACCAAAACACCGGCCCCGCCCACGGAGGGTGAGGAGGCGATTCAGCCAGCGATAGTACAGGCACCCATTGGGGGAGTAGAAGCCCAGGTGCAGGTTGCCGTGGAATCAGGCCAGGTTCCCGGAGCGGTGGCCGCCCAAGCAGCTGTCGCAAAGCCAAGCGCAGTTTCCAGCGACAGCGCCACTGCGGCGCTAGAAACTGACGTCACGCCCACAACGGATGCCGCGGTTGAGAAAGCCCCGGCCTCCGATTCCGATACGCCCGGCGACTTCGCGCAAGCCGATACAGAAGTTCCTTCTGGCGAGGTCCTTCCCGCTACCGAACCGATCGCTGCACCGACGATCGACGCAGCCATTCAGGACGCGCGCGTTGCAGCCATTGCCATGAATTCGCGCCCGGTCATCCAGCAGCCGGTGCAGCCAGTACAAGTTCAGGTCGCGACACCGACGACCTTTTCCACCCTGCCGATGGCCACCAGTGAAGCCATCCTCAACCAGATTCAAGCCCGCATCGAGCCGGCAATGAATCGAGCGATTCTGCGCCTAAGGCCGGAATCCTTGGGCCGCGTGGCCGTTGAGGTGATCGTGGAGAACGGTGAAGTACGCGCCGAAATGCGCGTGGAATCAGCGGAGTCTTTGCAGGCGATTCAAAAGTACATCCCCGAATTGAAAGCCATGTTCGCCCAGGCGGACATGGAACTGAGCGAGCTGAACCTTCTGCTCGACAGTGACGGATCGGGGTTTGATTGGGAGGAGGAGACTCCCGATGACCAGCAAACATGGGTGAGCCGTAATGCCGCCCAAGAAACCAATTCTGAGGCTCCGACGGGGGCCCAATCACATCGCCTTTCTCCCCTGGAGGGAGGCTTGGACCTTATCGCATAGCACCATGATCAACCCCCTTGCAGACCTATACGCTCCCCCGCCCACCCCTCAGGCCTCCGGCGACGGCAGCCTGGATAAGGATGCTTTCATGAAGCTACTCGTAGCTCAGATGAAGAACCAGGATCCGACCGAGCCTACCAGCAACGAGCAGTTCATTGCCCAGTTGGCCCAGTTCTCATCCCTTGAGGAAATGCAAGGAGTCAACGAGAACCTCGTGGCTCTTGCGGCTCTTCAGCAGGGCAATGCACTCATGGCTCAGCTCACGAACGCCAGTGCCTTGATCGGCAACAACGTCACTTACACCGATGAATTCGGCCAGAGCATCTCCGGTGAAGTGGAAGCTGTCCGTCTAGAAAACGGTCGGGCAGTCCTGCAGGTCGACGGTGCCACCGTGCCGCTCAGCTCTGTAAGTGAAGTCACGGGTAGTGCCGATTCCGACGAAGGCGGAGACGCCTAGGAATCCCACCAAACCCCCTCCCCAGTACACCAAACCCCTTAGAACCCCAGAAAGTATGACCTCTTCTCTAAACTCCGCCCTGAGCGGCATGCGCGCCCACCAACAGTGGATCGACGTCATCGGTAGTAACTTGGCGAACTCGAACACGGCCGGTTACAAGAGTACCCGTGCCAGTTTCAGTGCAGCGATGTCCCAGACCCTGCGGCATGCCACGGCGCCGGGCGCCGGTGGTGGCGGTACCAACCCTTCTCAGATTGGGCTTGGCGTGATGAACGTGAACACCCAGCGTATCTTCACCCAAGGGTCGTTGAACACGACAGGTCGCGTCTTGGACTTGGCCTTGGAAGGCGGCGGTTTCTTCGCGGTTTCCAATGGCACTGAGAACTTCTACACCCGAGCCGGATCCTTCGGTTTGGATGCGGATAGCAATCTGGTTGACCTCGTCACAGGCTATCGTGTTTCGGACGCGACTGGATCGAGCATGACGATCGACGTGGACTCACTCTTCCCGCCCCAAGCGACCTCGAGCGTTACGGTGAAGGGCAACTTGCCTGGCGTCGTGACCGGTCCTTTGACGGAAGAACTCACCAGCACGAACGTTTTCAAGGAAGGCACGGCAGCCAATTTGACCAGTACGGTTGCGGGACCCAACATCACGGGATTGACCCCCAACGCTAGCTATTCCATGGAATTGAAGGCGAACGGCGGAGCCCCCCAAATCATCAACGTCACCGCAAGCGCGGCGGGCGTGATCGACCTGAACAATGTTGCCGCGAGCTTGTCGGCGATCCCTGGCGTGACAGCGACGGTGGTTGGCGGCGTGCTGGACGTGGTGACAGACACCTCGGGTGCCGGCGCTACCCTGAAATTCTCATCGGGTTCCCCCAATGACTTGGCGGGTGCAATCGGCATGCCGACGGCTTTGGCCTCAGGTACCGAAACGCCCGTGACCTCAACCTCCGCCCTCAACGATCTCACCGCAAACCAAACGGATTATGCGCCTGGCGACGTGATTACGATTTCGGGCGTGGACACCGACGGGACCCCGATCAACGCCAACTTTGTGTATGGCGCGGGCAATGACGGCACCACCTTGCAGGACTTGGTTGACTTTACCTCGACCCAATACACGGATGCTGTCGTTAGCWTGAACAGCTCAGGCCAGCTCGTGGTCAAGGCCGCTACGGCCGGTGAATCCGACCTTTTGCTATCCATTTCTGATGACGCGGCTGCCACAGGTAGCACGGCTTGGAGTACACACTCCCTGTCCGTAACCGAGGAAGGAACCGGTCCGGATGAGGTCGTGGTCACCAGCGAAGTCTTCGACGCTTCCGGCGTAGCACGCACATTGACGATCACCCTGCAACGCCAAGGGGATCTGAGTTGGAACATGTTCGCAACCCTTCCGGACGGTCAGGGTACGGTGCTTACCGGCGCTGAAAACAGTCCTCTGACCGGTATGCTGTTCGACGAGAACGGCGCGCCGACCAGCCTGGGCGGAGTCCCCAAGGACATCATCGTTCAATTCCCCGGCAACAATGGTCCCCAGACCATCTCCTTGGATTTGGGTTCCGATGGCAGTTTCGAAGGAGTCACGCAATTCGGTAGCCAGCAAAACATCGCGGTCGACGTGCAAAACGGCTACAGCGACGGCAGCTTGGCCAACTTGAGCGTGGACAGTACAGGCCAGATTGTTGGCTTCTACACCAACGGTCAGGCCCGTTCCCTCGGTGACATTGGCATCGCGTCCTTCAACAACGAGGAAGGTCTCGAGTCCGTGGGGCAAAGCCTTTTCCGCGCAAGCGTGAACAGTGGCGACGCGCGCTTCGGCGTGGGCGGAGTCCTGGGTCGCGGTTCGATCGTAAGTGGAGCCCTCGAGGGATCCAACGTGGACACCGTTGAAGAATTCGTGCACCTGATCGAAGCCCAGCGTGGCTTCCAAGCCAAWGCACGAGTGATTTCCACGGTTGATGAGGTGCTCGCAGAGCTCGCGAACATCATCTAATCAGCCTAACCAGCAACTAGGGCTTGGGGCGTGAACCCTGACACAACCCTTGCCCAGCGGCCGCCAGAACCTCTCTTCGGAGG
>JAESRM010000040.1 GCA_016764635.1 Planctomycetota bacterium | reverse complement strand
CATCCCGCAATCGGAGCACGACATTACGTGAATTCACGACTATTCGTCACTACCCGTGGCGCGCCTGAATGGCCCTAAACCGCGACATGCCCGCCACTTAGGCCGTCAACGAGACCTTGGCACGCCGGGTGCTTTACCCACCCCGTCATCTAACCCACCAAGGATACCCACCATGAAAACATCACTTCTCACCCTCGCTTTCCCCGTCGCACTCATCGCTGGCTTCATCAACCGGGCCGAGCCTACGCCTCAGCCCACGACCGCTGAGCCCGTGACCGCCGTCGCTGAAATCAACGCCGCACCCATGTCCTTCGACCCGAGCAACACGGCCCTCGTCATCACCGACCCGCAGGTCGACTTCCTGAGCCCTGAAGGCGTGGCTTGGGGCGTGGTCGGCAAGAGCGTGCTCGAGAACCACACTATCGAGAACCTGGAAGCGCTCTTCAAGACAGCCAAGGCCACGGACTTCCCGGTCTTCGTCTCACCGCACTACTACTTCCCCCACGATCACAAGTGGCAATTCGAAGGCACGCTCGAAGCCCTCATGCACAAGATTGGCATGTTTGACCGCAAGGACGCGCTCTCCCTCGACAGCTTCGAAGGCTCCGGCGCGGACTGGCTCGAGCGCTACAAGCCCTACATCCAAGACGGTAAAACGGTCGTCACCAGCCCGCACAAGGTCTACGGCCCGGAAACCAACGACCTGGTCCTGCAACTTCGCAAACGCGGCATCGACCGGGTCATCCTGGCCGGCATGTCCGCCAACCTGTGCACCGAATCACACATGCGCGAGCTGATGGAGCAAGGCTTCGATGTGACCGTGGTTTCCGACGCCACCGCGGGCGCCATCACGCCCGAGATGGGTGACGGTTACGCCGCCGCCCTGGTGAACTTCAAGTACATCGCCAACGCGGTGCTCGACACCAAAGGCGCCGTGGCTTCCATGAAAGCCGCCGGCAAATAGAAATTTCAACCTGGCGGCTGTAACGCAACCGCCAGCCGCCTGCTCTAACACCCAGCCCCAGTAACACCATGGCACGCAAATTCCTAGACCTCACGTTCACTCCGTCCGTCGTTGAAACGCAATTGCAGTTTGGACACGGGCAAGGACAGCGGTTGGCCGAAAACAAGGCCTTGCGCGAGCTCGAATTGGAGGACGACGTGCTCTCTGGAGCCGAAGCTGAGTTCATCCAAGCGCGTGACAGTTTCTACATGGCCACGGTCAATGAAGACGACTGGCCTTACGTGCAACATCGCGGGGGACCGACTGGATTCCTCAAGGTTCTCGACGAAAAGACGCTGGCCTACGCCGACTACCGCGGCAATCAGCAAATGCTGAGCATGGGCAACTTGCAAGGCAACACTCGCACTTCCCTGTTCTTCATGGACTACGCCAATCAGCGGCGCCTAAAAATCCTAGCCCACAGCGAATACGTGGACGCGCGCGAAGCCACTGGCACGATCGCAGAGCTACTCAAGTCCGTAACGGACGCAGACTACCCCGCCCACATCGAACGCATCGTGCTCTTCCACGTGGTCGCCTACGACTGGAACTGCCCCCAACACATCACTCCGCGCTACACACGATCCGAATGGCGCGCTGCCACCGACCTCTAAGCCTCCCACCCAATCAATCATCATGTCCAACACCCAAAACCCCGCCCGGATCGCCGACTTCTCGCTCGAATTCAAAAACCGCCTGGTCTCCCACGAGGCCCAAGCCATGACCGAGTTCTTCGACACCTACTTCGACTTGATCTTCAAACGGGTCCACAATTTGATTCGCAACCGTCAATCCGCTGAAGACCTCACCCAGGACATCTTCCTCAAGATCCACAAGGGCCTCCCGCGATTCGACACGGATAAAACGTTAGGTCCTTGGGTGGCAACCATCCAAAACAACCACCTCCGCGATTACTGGAGATCCCAAAACACGAATAGGGTGCGGCAGAATCTGGATGAGCTCAATGACTCATTGGCCGCGCCCCAGGCTTCCCYCATCGGTGACTTAGAGCAAAAGGAATCCGAGGCCTCGCTACGCCGCGCCATCTATCGTTTGCCGCTAACCATGCGGTCCGTGCTGCTGCTGCGCGTCTTCGACGAACTGAGCTTCGTGCAGATCGGTCGCATGCTTGAGTTGACGCCTGGAGCCGTGCGCAAGCGTTACTCCCGCGCCCTGAACGAGCTCAGGGAGCTGTTGCCCAGCATGAGCACCTCCATGGCCCCRCTGGCGAAAGCAAGCTGAGRCATCACCTGAAAAGAAAGAAGCGGCATGGCCMATGACCTTGCCGCTTCTTTCGCTCTKTGACGCGCYCACCGRGRAAATTGCCCAGYCCCGTACAWCCTAGTCAGCTAGACGTCCTTCTTGTGTCTATTCACTTTCTTCCACTCAGCTTCCCTCTTGGCTTTGAGTTCCGCCTCTAACTTGAAGAGTCGCTCCATTGCCTCCTTCTCGGCAATTTCGCCAGCTTTGACTGCCGCCCTGAGCTTTATGACGGCGAGCTCAGTTGACGTCCGAGGCTTGTAGGCAAGTAGCTGTTTGATCGTCCCCGAAGGTGTGATTTCTACAACACTCCCCGCAAACTGACTGCGCAGCAACTCAAGCCTTTGTGCGGCTTGCGATTCAGTAATCATGCCGTGCTTGACGAGGGCGGTGAGTTCCTTCTGAACGGCTTTGTATTCCCTCCTACCCTCGCTTGAAGCGAGAAGTTTGTTTAGACCCTTCTGAAGAGCCGACAACCGACCGAGGGCGGCTTGCTCTGAGAGCACCCCCTTGGATACCAAAGTGTTTTGTCGATCATCCAGGATCGCGAGCCCTTTGAGAGCACTCTCTCCGCTCAACCACTGAGAACGTGCGCTTGCGTACTCAACCAGAGCCTTCGCGGCGGCCACTTCAGTAATCATGCCATGATTGACCTGGGCTTCCATCCGCTTTGCGAAATCGGTGTAGCCCTTGTCGACGCTAAATAAGCTGCGCTCGACATCGTTTTCGGTTCCGAACTCTTGAATCGCTGTCAAGTAACTCGTCAATTCCGATTCCGACTTTTCGCTAGTCCGAAGAGTGGCCATGATTTCTTCAATAATGGCCTGCTTGCGAGCGAGAGCCCCCTTCATCCGATCTACATTCTCAGCGGCCTGCAGCTCGGAAGACACCCGCCCCTTGCCAATCTGTGCCAGTTCCACATCAGCCTTTTCCTGCGCAAACAGACCAACCGCGATGTCTTGGCGAGCCTGCTTCTCTGCGGCTAAGTACTCGCTGATAGTTTTCACCCGAGCGGACCTTTCTGGAGTGCGATTGACGATCATCTTCAACTCTGAATCTAGCTTCTCCGCACTGGCTTTTAAGTTCTCTAACAGATTATCAATTTCAGCCGCCGAGAGGCCCACGTGGACGGCTTCGTCTGTCGGAGAATTAGACTGCGATGCCAGGTTCCTTGCTATCAACAAGGCTTTGAGCGTGGCCAATTCCTTGGCTCGTTTGGCTAGATGAGCCTGCTCTTTGAACACCTCATGGGCGGGTGGGGAGGCCTTTGGTGTTGGCGATTGCGCAAGGGAACTGTTAGCTGCCGCGACGATGCCAGTAAGCATGAGCGCCGCTGGTACTTGCCAGGTAAACACAGACCTTCTTTGGTTCGTGGGCGAGTTCAGAATTCGTGTAATTCGCTTCATGAGTGGGCCTCCATTAGCCGCAAGTACAAGGTTTGGGTGAGTCATGCGAAGGGCTTCCATTGAGGCCAGGGCTTCAGCAAGAATTTTTGGGTCATCTGTCAGGGCGATCGCGGAGTCATCGCAGCAATACTCGCGCTCTATGCGTAGTTGGCCTGACATCCACCAAACTGCGGGATGGAAGAAGAGCACGATTTCGACAAGGGTCTGCACCGCGTTGAAGAGGTGATCGTTGCGGCGGATGTGTTGCAGTTCGTGAATCAGAAGGCAACGCAGCTCCGCCGGATCTAAGGATGAGAAGGCCGCAACCGGTACGATGACGACCGGGCTCAACCAGCCAACAACCATCGGGACTTCTGCGAGCCCGCTAGCCAAGAGGCGCACCGCACGATCGATGCCAAGTTCCTTGCGCAAACCATCAAACATGGTCAGCCAATCTTGATCTGGAGTGGAAATGGATACGCGACGAAGGCGCTGGGTGCCTAAGGTGCCTCGAACGAAACGCAAGGCCATCAATAGGGCGCCAATGAGCCACGCCCAAGCGGCCAGTGGGGCCACCGACCATGCACTTGCCACAGGGACTGGCCCTATCGCTGGCAATCCAACCAAGGTTGGCGTCGAAAGGGTGGACAGCGAGGATGTTGCCGGCAGTGCTTGCACAAAGGTGATTGCGAACAAACCCAAGCTGACCAATAAACCTGCGAAGGAAATGAGGCAACGGGTGGAGGGTTGTATCCCCCTTGCAACTCTCAATACCAGTGCGATCAACGCGCCGACGATGGCTCCCTGCCACAGGAAATGAACCACTGCAGATCCTAAAGCTGACCAGGCGCCCATAGGGAATACGTCCATCACGATCCCTTCTCCTCGAGCTCGTCGATCAACCGGCGGATCTCGCTGAGTTCCTCTGGAGTCGACTTCTTCATGGACAAAGCCTGAAGCACAAGGGATCCGGGCGATCCACTGAAAGCTCGGTCCACGAGCTGCTTGAGCAACATCTTCTGCGTTTTCTTCTGGGGCACCGCCGCGCGAAAAACCTGGGGCCGCACATCTACGTCGCGCTTCAGGAGTCCCTTATCTGTCATGATCTGCATGAGCTTGAGCACAGTGGTCATGCCCGTCTCCGAACTTTGGCTGAGCACCTCATGCACCTCTCGCACCGTGGCAGCTTTACGCTTCCAGATCACTCCGAGGATGTTCAATTCGGCCTCTGWCGGCTTTCTCATGGGGTTTWTCATGGGTCTTATGGGCTGCTGCCCGCACTTTCGACTCTACGAAGCCTGTCGTCATTCGACAAGGGTGACGCAAGCACCTTTACGAAGGTTTACGTACAAACCGTGCCGGCGCACGGCTTTGCAGGACTTCCAAGAGACCTAGAACCCCAGCCTGATGCTCGCGGGAGGCCTTCGCTTGCGTATCATGTACGCATGCGCGGAATAGGGAATCACTCGGCAGGTCGCCTAAGCAACCTTGTAGGACGAGAGCTAGAATTGGGTTTCCTGGAAGCCCTGCTGGACGGACCTGAGGTCCAGGTGGTCTTCCTGACCGGAATCCCTGGAGTGGGCACATCAACCTTGATGCGGGCTTTTCGGGATCGAGAACGGGAAGGAGAACCTGCTGTGCTGTGTGTGGACTGCCGCACGATTGAACCGACACGGGGTGAGTTTTTACGGGCCATTGAAGCGGCTGGCTTTCAAGCAGACTCGGAGCGGCGGCAGGTGTTGTGTTTGGATCACTACGATCACTTTCTGCTGATGGATGCTTGGCTGCGGGAGCAGTTTTTGGGGCGCGAAAGGAACAACACTTGTTTGGTGTTGGCCAACCGGCAAGCGCCCACTTTTGCTTGGCGCGCTAGTGAATTTCAGACCAGGACCCTGCGGTTGCAGGTCTTGGGCAGGGCTGAGACTTTGACTTACCTGGCTCGGGAAGGTGTCGAAGGGCAACCGGCACTCGATCTTTGGCATTTGACTAAGGGGCATCCCTTGGCGCTGCGGCTGGCCTTGTCCGGGGTCGATCTGGGGTCCAAATCGAACGCCCCTTCGCTTCAGCCCACGGAACTGGTGCATGAACTCGCCATGTACTTCCTCAAGAACGTGGAGAGCGCTTTTCTACGTGAGGCGATTGAGGCCGCCAGCGCGGTCCGGCGTATCACCCCGCCCATGCTTGAGGGAATGCTTGGCAAGACTGTGACTCCGGCCGAGTTTGACTCCCTGGCGGCCACCCCGATCATCGATGTGCGCAGTGATGGTTTGAGCCTGCACCCGACCGTGCATGAGGCCATCGCAGGCTGGCTGCGCACGACCGACCCGAGTCGATTCACCGCTTACAGGCAGGCGGCTTGGCGCTTGCTCCAGGACCAGGTCCGCAAGGTTGGAGAGCGGGACACCTGGCGCTACACGGCCGATGTGATCTACCTGATCGACGATCCGGTCATCCGTGAAGCCTTCTTCCCCAGCGCCTCCCAAGCCTTTTCCGTGGAGCGAGTGCATGCGCAAGACCATGCCGCTTTGCTCGAAATCGCCAGCGAACACGATGGCGCGGAAGGCTCCGAGTTGTTGGCCCTCTGGTTGAAGGACCTGCCCGAGGCCATCCATGTGGTCAAAGACGCGGAGTCCATCGTGCAGGGTTTCTACTGTCTCTACGATCCGGCAGGTGCTCCCGAGAGCGTTCTGCGCACTGACCCCGTGGCCGCCGACTGGGTCGCCGATATGCCCCCGGCCCTGAAAGACCAACCCTCCCGGGTTCTGTTCCTTAGGCGTTGGCTCACGCGCGAGTTTGGCGATTTGCCGAGCCCGGGGCAGGCCGCCTGCTGGCTCGACGTGAAGCGCGCGTACTTGGAAGCCAGACCCCTTCTGCAGCGTGTGTATGCCGCCGTCGTGAACGTGGAAAACTATGGGGAGGCCCTCGGACGACTGGGCTTCCAAGCCTGTACCGCACCCCTTGAAACAAACGTGCAGCGCGCTTACCTCGACTTTGGCGTGGGCTCCGTAGATGCCTGGCTAGCCCAACTGGTGCGCAAGAGCCTCGGTTTGCAGAACTTGGCGACCCTCAACGAAAGCAGCCGGAGCCTTGAGCTCGATGGAAGGGCCATTGCCCTGACGCCCCGAGAGTTCGAACTCGTTCAAGCGCTGCTACACCGAGACGGCACTACCCTGGGCAGGGATGAGCTTCTAGAGCGCGGTTGGCAAGGCGGTGAGGCCGTGGGCAGCAACGTGGTCGATGTGGCCATCCGTGGGCTGCGCAAGAAGCTGGGCGAGCGGGCCTCCCTGATCGAAACCGTGCGCGGCGCAGGCTACCGCTGGAATGCTTGAGCCGTCCGAGGCCGTTCCTCATCTAGTTCTCATGTTCAAATATTCGTTTCCCGCTAGGATTGGGGCTTCCGAAGCGCACCCGCCCGCGGCGCTTCCCAGCACAGCACAGAACCCATGACAAACGAACAAACTCTCTTTGAGCGCCTCGGTGGAGCCGAAGGATGCGCCGCCATCGCCGAATTGGTGGTCGAAAATCACCTCAAGAACCCCGACATCAACAAGCGCTTCCTGGACTCAGACCCCGCAGCCCTCAAAGTGCTTGTACGCACCTTCTTTGCGGCCGGAACGGGAGGTCCCAACGAGTACGAAGGTCGCGACATGGTCACCGCCCACACGGGAATGAACCTCAATGAGCGTGAGTTCGTCTCCACCATCGATGATGTGCTGGCCGCCATCGACGAGCGTGGTTTGGATGCTGGAGTACGTTCCGAAGTGCTCGCGATCCTGTACTCGTTCAAGGACGATATTCTGTTCCGCTAGAGCGGGTCCGAATACACACAAACGCCCGCAGCAAAGGGAATTTGCTGCGGGCGTTTGTCGTTTTATGGAGCGGCGCGCCCTAGGTCAGCATGCCTTCAGCGCCGTAGGTCGTCACGGGTAGGCCTAACCCTCGAATGCGAGCGGCCATGCCCTTCAACCATTCATCGGAGAGCGTGCCGAGCTCGCCGGCTTCTTCCTGGGCTGAAGGCCGTGCCAAACCGTAGAGCATGACATCTTGAATCGGAACCTGGGCAACCACCTGCCCCCCCAGAAAGTCCAAGTAGGCTTGAACCCGCTCTTCGCTGGGCACTTGCCCGTTGCGTGCGAACATGCAGGTTTGAATGCGGGTAGAGACCAAGCCGGAGCACAGTTTGAGGTTTTCACGTACGCGGGCATCGGGGATGGCTAGGCTGTTGACCTCCAAACGGCCTTGTTCCGTGCCAGCGTCCAGCTTGAACCAGACCTCGCCACCTGATTGAGCCATGCGCGCCAGGCCTTGCTGCACTTTTGGCTTATGGAGCATGGAACCGTTGGTGATCAGGACCAATTTCACGTCGGACATGCCGCGCGCATCCATGATGTCCGCCACGAGTTCGATGGCCTCTAAGAACTGCGGACAGGTCGTGGCTTCGCCATTTCCGGAGAAGGCAACATCGTTCAAACGCCTCGCTTCGGGTGGCGCGTTGACCTCCATCCAATCACCCAAAAGGACCTGGTCAAGAAAACCGTTCAGCTCGGTTCGCAGCAGGTCCAAATCCAACTCGGGCGCTGCCCCGCGGTTCAAGCCTTCCACTTGGCAGTACACGCAACGCCAATTGCAAGCGTTGTTGGTGTTCAGGTTGACGCCGATCGAAAGGCCGCGGGAGCGACGGGACACGACGGGGTAGACGTAGGTCAACCCGGCTTGGTCGCGATCGTGATTGGTGGTATCCAGGCGCATGGTTGTGTTACGAGGGCTTTCCGGTGGTTTGGTCTAGACAGCAAAAGTGCCGAAAACGCCGGCCGTGACCAAGGCGTAGACCAGTCCATCGATTCCAAACTTGAAGGTCACCCACCAGGACTGCCCCTTCCAAATGGATGCGGTCACTTCGCCGAATGCGTACGCCATGAATGCAACCGTACCGGAGATGCGGAAAACGTCCATGTAGTCGACTTCGCCAGCAAGGGTGAAGGACAGGACGTAGGCCACAAAGATCGACACGCAAATCGTGTAGAAGAACCACTGCACGAGACTCTTGCCAATGGGCGGTGCGCCAGATGCCAGAACGGTTACGAACCCGACCGGACCCTGCTGGTACTTCTCGATCATCTCGTCACTCCCCATGTCTTTCATCTCAGCCACATAGGGAAACATGTAAGTGCCTTGCGCAACATTTTGGTCGCGCATGGACTTGAGCACTTCCGCCTCTCCGGGCAAACCCTTGCAGTCCGACTTGTGCATGGGGAGAACCATGTGAATCACCGAGCTAGCGATGAAGATGGCGACTGCAGAGAGAAGGATGGGGATCCAAAATTCGACGATGAAGGACATGGCTCTTGGGGGCTGGGCAGCGGGTCGGGAGGGCTGCCAGCATAGACTTTTCT
>JAESRM010000143.1 GCA_016764635.1 Planctomycetota bacterium | reverse complement strand
CGCCCACGCCTTTCTCGACCAGCACTTCGATGGCTTTGGCCTTGGCCGCATCGGTCTTCAAACCGTTCCATTCCGGTGAATGGATGGCGATTCCGTGGCCCGGCGTACACTCGCTGCCGTCCGTGGGGCCCTTGCCCGTATCGACCACGGCCTTGATCGGCAGGTCAAAGGTTTGCGCGAATTCGAAGTCGCGATCGTCGTGGCAAGGCACGCACATAATGGCGCCCGTGCCGTAACCCATCAGCACGTAATCGGCTACCCAGATCGGAATGCGAGCTTCCGGATGATCGGCTGGCAACAGCGGGTTCAAACCGTAAGCTCCGGTGAACACACCGCTCTTGCCCTTGGCCAAATCGCCGCGCTCCAAATCGGTTTTGGTGGAAGCCTTTTGTTTGTACGCCGCCATGTCCGCGCGGTGCTCGTCCACGGTGATCTGTTCGACCAGGGGATGTTCCGGGGCCAGCACCATGAAGGTGGCTCCGTACAACGTGTCCGGTCGAGTCGTAAAGACTGCGACGCTGGCGTCGTGGCCTTGCACGGGGAATGTGATCTCCGCGCCTTCGCTACGGCCGATCCATTCACGCTGCATGGTCTTGACCGATTCGGGCCAATCCAGGTCGTCCAAGTCGTCGAGCAAGCGATCCGCATAGGCGGTGATCTTGAGCATCCACTGCTTCAAGGGGCGCTTGACGCAGGGGTGGTCGCCACGCTCACTGCGGCCTCCGATGACCTCCTCGTTGGAGAGCACGGTTCGCAGGGCTTCGCACCACCAAACCGGCACCTCGGACTGGTAAGCCAGGCCGCGGTCATACAAGCGCGCGAAGATGTATTGGGTCCAGCGGTAATAGGACACGTCGCTGGTGGCGAATTCCCGGTCCCAGTCGTAGCTCAAACCCAGGCGTTGCATCTGACCCCGGAAGGTATTGATGTTTTCCCCGGTGCTTTCAGCCGGGTGCTTGCCCGTTTGAATGGCATATTGCTCGGCCGGCAGGCCAAAGGCGTCGTAGCCCATGGGGTGCAGCACGTTGTAGCCTTCCATGCGCTTGCGGCGGGCAATGATGTCCGTACCGATGTAGCCGATGGGGTGCCCCACATGAAGACCGGCGCCCGAAGGGTACGGGAACATGTCCAGCACGTAGTACTTGGGCTGGTCCGGGTCAAAGTCGGGTTCACCGGGGCTCAGGGTGCGGAAGGTTTTGTTCTCCGCCCAGTGGGCCTGCCAGCGGGATTCAATGGTCTTGGGGTCGTAGGGCTGCACTTGAAAGGCCTCCATGGGCACTCTGGGGATGCTCGATAGGACGCCATATAAGGATCAGGCGCCGCGTCTTTTTGATCCCGGGGACCGGCAGCATAGGGCCCGGCCACACCGGAATGCCCGGGTGCTTTCAAAAAAAAACTAGCTCAGGCTTGACCTGGGCCGCTCAGGTCAACATTCTACCCGCCCCGATGAACGCGAGAGCGTTGATCCGCGAGGCTGGTTTGACCAGCACGTGCCGGGCCAAGGGGGATTAGCTCAGTTGGTAGAGCGCTTGAATGGCATTCAAGAGGTCAGGGGTTCAACTCCCCTATCCTCCACCACCTTGGCCCTTTTCGCTTGCGCGACGTATTGACCCTCGAGATTGCTCGGGTCCGCGCGCAGGTTGACCCGCTGACAGCAGGCAGGAACCGCCAGTAACCCCATTGGCCCAGGGTCAAAAGTGTGTCCCCAGGGTCCATTCTTCCCAGGGCCTACCCAATAATGCGGAGTTTCCGCGCTTTCCGGCCCGGTAGTGCCTGTCACCCGTTCCCGCAGGGCCTCCCAGCGGATATTCTGCTCGCGACATGACAGACCTCATTAGCGCAGACCGTCTCGCCAAGCTTCAAGCCCTTCGCGAAGCAGGCATCGATCCCTTCCCGGCCCGCGGCATCCTAGGGACTCCCATCGAGGAATTGCGGGCCGCCATGGGCACCCCCGAGGAGCCCGGCGAACTTGTGGGCCAGCGCGCCACAATCTCCGGCCGCATCGTCTCCTGGCGCGACTTCGGCAAGTTGATCTTTTGCCCCATCAGCGACCGCACGGGAAGGCTGCAAGTGGGCCTCAAAAAGAACGAGCTCGAGGACTTCTGGCCCCTGCGCAAGAAAATGGACGTGGCCGACCTGGCTTCGGTCTCTGGCGTGCTCGGATTCACCCAAAAGGGCGAGCCGACCCTATGGGCTGATGAATTCACCCTGCTGTCCAAGGCCCTGGCGCAACCCCCCGAAAAGTTCCACGGCTTGACCGACAAAGAAGCGCGCTACCGTCGGCGCTACGTGGACCTTTGGGACGCAGACGTCATGTCCACCTTCGTCAAACGCTCCAAGATCCTGACCAGCATCCGCTCCTTCCTAGCGGCCCGCGGTTACCTGGAAGTCGAGACACCCACCCTGCACCCGATCATGGGCGGCGCCACCGCGCGCCCCTTCGTCACGCACCACAATTCCCTCGACGCTGACCTGTACCTGCGAGTGGCGCCCGAGCTGTACCTCAAGCGCCTGATCGTAGGCGGCATGGAGCGCGTATTTGAGATCGCACGCAACTTCCGCAACGAGGGCGTTTCCCTGCGCCACAACCCGGAATTCACCATGCTGGAGCTGTACCAGTCCCAGGCGGATTACCGGGACATGATGGAGATCACCGAAAGCATGATCTCCGGATTGGCCGTGGAATTGAACGGAACCACCGAGCTCGAATGGCGCGGAAAGAAGTTCGACATGAAAGCGCCCTTCCAACGGGTTTCCTACATCGAAGCTTTTGAGAAAGCCAACGGCTGCGCCTTCGAYGACGAARCCGCCGTKCGCGCRCGYGCCACGGAACTCGGCATMAAGGACCTGGGCAACTACTGGAAGCTCATGAACGACGTGTTCGAAGCCACCGCAGAAAAGGATCTGGTCGGTCCCCTGTTCCTGTGCGATTACCCGGTGCAGATCTGTCCGCTCGCCAAGCGCAGTACGGAAGACCCGCGCCTGGCCGAACGCTTCGAAATTTTCATCGACGGCGTCGAGCTAGGCAACGCCTTCACCGAACTCAACGACCCCATCGACCAACAAGCGCGCTTCGAAGATCAAGTCGCAGACAAGGACCCCGAGAGCCCCGCGGAAGTCGACGTGGATTACATCCAAGCCCTCGAATTCGGCATGCCGCCCGCGGGCGGATTGGGCATCGGCATCGACCGCTTGGTCATGGTGCTCACCGGTCAAGACTCCATCCGCGACGTGTTGCTGTTCCCCGCCATGCGTCGCCAACAAGGTCAAGAAGGCGCCAGCGCCCCCTCCGCCGAAGCCACCAGCGAGGTCTAAACTTTGTACCGTTACTTCCTCAGCGCGAGATACATCATCATGCGGCCGATCAATTGGATCGGCACGCTGAGTATCTTCGTGGCCGTGTCCGCGCTGATTCTGATCCTCGCGATCATGACCGGCTTTCTCGAAGAGAGCCGCAAGCACCTGCGTGGGCACCTGTCGGACCTGGTGGTCACGCCCACTTTCGACATACCGATTCACAGCCTGCGAGCTTACCCCAGTCGCGACACCCAGGGCATCCTCGCGGAAATTGAAAAGCACCCAGGCGTGGTCGGCGCAGCCGCCCAATTGGTCTACCCCGGCATGCTCGTTCCGCCCCATAGCGAACGCATCATGACCAACCCCAACGCCATGGGCATGGTCATGGTGAATTTCCTGGGCGTGGACATCCCCGCTGAGTACGGGGCCACCAGCCTGCTTGAGGATCTAAAAAAAGAGGTCATGGTCGGTCCGTTCGATCAACGGCCTGATGACTTGGATGATCCTTTTGCCTACCCCGAGGACTACTACCCCGTTGAGGATGCGCGCCCCCGGGACCCGATCCTCATGGGCGAAAAACTAGCCGCCATCTGGGGCATGCGCAAGGGCAGCGAACTCGAATTGGCCACAGCCACACTCGACCCCGAGACCGGCGCCTTTTTGCAAGCTGGCAACCGCCGGGTTGTGGTGGTGGGCACTTTCCGAAGTTCATTCAACGAAATGGACCTATCGCGCATTTACCTCCCGCGCGAGGTATTGGCCGATTGGCTCGGTCGGCCTGGGCAGTACAGCCAGGTGGTGGTCAAGCTTCAGAACTACGAACGGGACAACAAAAGCATTATCAGCGACCTGCGTGTGGATCTGAGCAGCGCGGGTTACATCCACCCAGACCCCGAGAAACCTGGCTTCGCAGAATTCCCCTGGGAACTGCAAACCTGGGAGAACAGTCGTGGTTCCATGCTGGCTGCCATTGAAAACGAGCGCGCGCTTTTGGGCATCATGCTCGGCCTGGTGCTGCTGGTGGCCGGCTTTGGAGTCTTCGCGATCCTCTCGATGATGGTCAGCGAAAAGCGTCGCGACATTGGAATCCTCACGGCCCTGGGAGCCACACCGCGGGGCATCCTCACTCTCTTCCTCGCCATCGGAGGCATTGAAGCCCTGGTGGGCATGGCCCTCGGAGTGCTCGCCGGAGTGACCGCTGCCCACAACATCAACGGCATCGAAGCCTGGCTGAGCAATGCCTTTGGCTACCAGATCTTCGACCGCGACATTTATTACTTCGACCACATCCCCACCGTGGTCGAATTGTCCGGCATCGTCGCCATCGCTAGCGCGAGTGTCCTGACAGCACTTATTGCAGCCGCTGTTCCCTCACTGCGCGCCGCCTACCTCAACCCCGTGGATGCCCTACGCTATGAATGATCTCACCGACAACATGGCCGTAGAACCCGGTGCGAGTCCGGAAGCTGCCCAGCATCAAGGGCGCCAACCCGGGCGCTTGCTCATCGAAGCCAAGGGCATTCGCCGCTCCTACAAGATCGGCGATCGCACCTTGGACATTCTTCACGGTGTCGATTTGAACCTGCGGCAAGGCGAGCGTTTGTGCTTGATGGGCGCATCGGGCTCGGGCAAGACAACCCTACTCAATATCCTAGGCTTACTCGACAAACCCACTAAGGGGCAGGTTTCCGTCCAAGGCCTCGACGGCTGGTCCCTATCCACCGCCAAACGCGCGGAGTTGCGCAACAACCACATCGGTTACGTATTCCAGTTCTATCACCTCTTCGCCGAGTTGAACGCCCTGGAAAATACACTCTTGCCGGCCATGCTCAAGCACGGCTTTTGGGCCTACCAGGCGCGCAAGAAACAGTACAAGGAGCGAGCCCTCGAGTTGCTCCACCGCTTCGGCCTGGAGGGAAGGCTCAAGCACCGCCCCGGCAAATTGTCCGGTGGCGAACAGCAGCGCGTGGCCATCGCGCGCGCCCTGCTTCTGGATCCTCCGATTTTGATCGCGGACGAACCCACTGGAAACCTGGATCGAGCCACCGGGGAAACGGTCCTGCAGCTTCTGTTTCAGGAGCAAGAACAACGCAATCTAGGCCTCCTACTCGTGACCCATGACGAGAGTTTGGCCTCGCGCTGCGACAGGGTGCTGCACATGGAGGACGGAATCATTCAATCCGCCTCCGACCAGCCAACGCCCGGATAACTTTCGACTGAAACACTTTTGGGCCCGCCCTAGTGGGCCTCCCACCCACTCAAAAAGAGCCTGCCATGTTCAAGAGAAAATTCGTCCCCATCTGGATTGCGATTGTCGTCTGGATCGCCTGGGCCTATGGCATGCACACGGGCGACCGTTGGCATCTCTTCAGCACCCACTATTTTATGTCGCTCACCATGGCGCTGGGATCGTTCATCGCTGGCGCCACATCGGAAGGCGGAGGGGCCGTGGCCTTTCCGGTCATGACCTTGGGCTTCAAGATTTCTCCGGACGTGGCCCGGGACTTCTCGCTCCTGATTCAATCGGTGGGCATGATCGCCGCCGCGGCCACGATCCTGTTCACACGCATCCCCGTCCTGGGCAMAGCCGTTGTTTGGTCTAGCGTGGGTGGAGCCATCGGYATTGGAMTCGGTTTCGAATTGCTGGCWCGCTGGCCCCTACCCCCGGTCTACGCCAAAATGCTCTTCACCAGCGTTTGGCTWTCGTTTGCYTTCGCCCTCTACTGGATCAACCGCTATCACGACCGTGAAGTGCATGAGAGCATCGAGYGYTTCAGYGGCMGRCATATCGTCATGCTRGGCGGRGTCGGAATTTTGGGCGGCATGGTTTCATCGATCACCGGTAGTGGTTTGGACATCCTGACCTTCTCCCTCCTGGTCCTGCGTTTCCGCATCTCCGAAAAGATCGCCACCCCCACCTCGGTGGTGCTGATGGGCATCAATGCATTGGTAGGCAGTCTGTACAAGGGCGGGGTCATGAATACCCTAGCGTCCGAGGCCTGGGATTACTGGTGGGTTTGCGTGCCCATCGTTTGCGTGGGAGCGCCCCTTGGCGCCTGGTTCATCCGCAACCGTTCGAGGCTCTTTGTCGCAGCGATCCTGTACTTCTCCATCGCGGTTCAATTCGTGGCGGCCCTCATCATTCTGCCTTTGACGCCCAAACTGGTCACCTTCGCAGTGATCGTATTCAGCCTGGGTTTATTGCTGTTCTACCGCATGTCCAAGCTCGGCATTCGGCGCATGGAGTGGTTGGCTGGTGAACCGGAACCGCCCAGGTCTAGCGGCTAAGAGCCGAGCTCGGCCAAGGTGCCGCTCCAGCCCAAGCGGTCTGAAAGCCGCTGCCAGGGATCCATTCCTGCCGGAACCAGCAAAGGATAGTTGACCCCGTGGCGTCGCACGACGACCCGGCTGGATTCCTGCATGAGTGCCACGCGTTGGCCATCCAAGACGAGTGCCACGCCTTGACTGGAGCGTAGGACTTTCACACCGACACTGGAGTCGGGAGCCAGTACAAGAGGCCTGTGTGCCAGGGCGTGGGCCGAGATAGGCGTGACTACGAGGCCTTGCAGCTCGGGGGCCAGAATCGGACCGCCTGCGGCCAGGGAGTAAGCGGTCGAWCCGCTGGCSGTGGCMACRATCAGGCCGTCSGCGTGRTAGTCGGTGGCRTGYTCKCCATCCACGGARAGSGACARACCSACCATGGTGGATTCGACGGGCCGCGCCAACACCACATCGTTGAGAGCTAGGAAGAGGCTGCCGTCCTCCAATTCCACCTCCATGCGCATGCGCTCCTCCACGAAGCACCGACCGCCCAGTGCGTCGCTCAAGCCTTGTTTCCATTGCTCGGCCAATACGGGAGCCAGGAAGCCAACCCGCCCAAAGTGAATTCCGAGTACGGGCACGGGCTTCTCGCCGAAGGAGCGCACCGCAGTAAGCACCGAACCGTCCCCGCCGAGCACGACGATCAGGTCCGGAACGGGATCGGGTAAAGGGCAGCCTTCCAGGTGCTGCTGGGCGAATTGGCGCACATCGCCTTCGACTTGAACCCTAATACCGCGTTCGATCAACCAAGCTTCGACCTCGGGCATGGCCGAGCCTACGCGCGCTTTTTGGCCATCGCCCAAAAGCAGCACCGATTTCACATCGCACTGCCAAAGGTCTTTGCGATTGCGTCCTGCTTGAGTCTTGCGATGCATGCTGTGACCTAGCGCTCCAGTTGTTGGAGAAGCTGGCGTTTGCCGGCAGGGAGCAGATTGCCCACGGTACGCACGATGCGCGGAACATCGAGGCCCGCTTCCATGAGCTGCTCGTCGGCCGAAGTCTTGTGTTCGAGGAAACGGTCGGGCAGACCGAGCACCTTGACGCGYGCCGGGTGCGTCCCTTCYGGGATMGGGGTGCGGCTAGCGGACTCCAARATGGCGGARCCGAAACCACCCATRCGCTGGTGTGCTTCCAGGGAAACGATGTGGCTGTATTCGCGCAGGTGCTGGGCCAAAAGGTCCTCGTCCAAGGGTTTTGTGAAGCGCGCGTCCACCACGCCGACTTCAACACCCGCCTGRCGCCAGATCGCMGCCACTTCAAGTGCYGTGGCCACCATSGAACCATAAGCCCACARCACCACGTCCGCGCCCTCGCGCAAGACCTCGGCTTTGCCGGGCTGCATCGGCCGGCGTTCGGCTTCCGGCAAACACTCCTCGTGGGGAGTGTTGCCGCGCGGATAGCGCATGGCGCTCGGATGATTCTGATTGAGCAAGCAGCTCAACATGCGCCGCATGTCGGTGGCGTCCCGCGGAGCTCCCAGCACAAAGTTAGGCAAGGTGCGCAGGAAGGCCAAATCGTAGGCACCGTGGTGCGTCGGACCATCCTGACCCACGGGACCGGCCCGGTCCAAGGCCAACACTACGGGCAGGTCTTGCAGGGCGAGTTCCTGGAAGCACTGGTCGTAACCGCGTTGGATAAAAGTCGAATAGATGGCCACGACCGGGCGCAAACCACCTTTTGCCATGCCCGCAGCCATGGCGACCGCATGCTGCTCGGTGATTCCTGTGTCGTGAAAGCGCCCGGGATAGCGCTCGGCAAAACCGACCAGCCCCGTGCCCGAAGGCATGCCTGCCGTGATGGCGTGCACACGCACATCGCCGGCGGCGCTTTGCTCTAGGGAGTCGGCAAAAGCTTTGGTGTAAGCCACGCCTTGGGCCTTGCGCTCCACCGGCGTGCCCTCGGTTTTGTAGTCCGCCGCATTCGCCTTGGGCTTGACCGCGTGAACGCGTTCAGGGTGGTTGGGACCATCGGGGTGACCTTTACCCTTTTCGGTCAGCACATGCAGGATGACCACGCCATCCAGCTCGCTGACCTTGCGCAGCACATCCACCATTCCGTTCACGTCGTGGCCGTCGACGGGCCCCACGTAACGCACGCCCGCTTCCTCGAAGATGTGCCCGGGAACGACAGCATGGCGCATGACTTCGCCCAGGTCGTCCAGGGCGCGGTCCACCCGGGCTCCGATGAGCGGAATCGCTTGGATCAAACTCTTGGTCTCCTGACCCGCGCGCTGCACCAATCGATTGGCGCGCACTTTGGATAGGTATTTTGCCAGGGCCCCGACCGACTTGGAAATCGACCACTCGTTGTCGTTCAGGATCACCAACATGGGGGTACCGGAGGCCCCCGCGTGGTTGATGGCTTCGAAAGCCACTCCCGCTCCCAAGCTGGCGTCACCGATCACGCTGACCACCTTGGGCGGGTTCTCTTC
>JAESRM010000142.1 GCA_016764635.1 Planctomycetota bacterium | reverse complement strand
AGCATACCGGCGGCTCCCAAAGCAGGGCGTTGCCCACAAAAAAACGATCGCGCCAGCGCGGGAGCCTTTGCCTTGCGAGGTTCACCAGCTCTTCTGAAATATCGAGCCCAAAAGCCTCGATCGAGAAGCCCCACTCCCCCGCCCAATCTACAACGCTCTCCATGAGCCATCCATTGGCGCATCCGATATCGAGAAAGGTCCCGCCCTTGTGAATGTGCTCAACGATCGGCCGGCGCAATCGCTCCCAAGCACTGGAACACAACCCGAATCCCGATTGCTGCTGCGCCGTTTTGCCCGCCAGGTAACCAGCCTCATGCCGCGCGCGTTCTTGATCGAAGTAGTCCCGCTCAGCTGGTGTCAACATGGGGCCCGGCCGCTCGCAATCAAAAGCTCCTGCAACCCATCCGGATAAAGGGGCGCTCCGGTCTGGGAAGGATCGATCCACTCCCCGTGCAGCAGCTCCCCATTGTCCTCCCGACCGACGATGGAACCACGCCCATAGAGCTCGCGATTTTGGAAGGCCGCATCAAACACAAAAACGTGCTCGTGGCTGGGTTGCCCGTTGTACTCAAAGCGGTTCTCAAGCACCCCGAGAAGTACGGGATCCAGAATGGTTTCGCCGAGCTCCTCTTCAATTTCGCGCGCGATGGTTTCCTCGGCCGCCTCGCCAAACTCAATTCCGCCACCGAAAGGGCGGAAGAAATCAGCGTCCGTATCGGGGGACTGGGACCGAAAAACGAGGATCCGCCCAGCGTGACGAAAGACACAAATCGCGATGGGTCGGATGGCCTTCATGACTAGAACTCGACTTCCTCTACGATGAAGGCCGTCGATTTGGAGTGGTCGATAAAGTTGCGTTCGTCTTCCAAGAGCGCAGCCCCCAATTCCATTCCTTCGGGAGTGCTCATACCCGCCATGAGCGACTCCTCCGAATCAAACCACACCTCGGCCACGCCATCGTACGCTGGCCGCATATCCCTAGAAGCGCGCAACCCTTCATTGAGCGGCGTATTCATGGTGTGACCCTGCACATAGCGCTTGGCCCCCATCTTGTCCGCGTTCTTCATGAAGTACGGACCGTGCTGCTTCTCCCAATACTCGCGAAACTGCTCGCGGGTCATACTGGCGTGGCGAGTGATGCACATAACAAACTTGATCATTGTCTTAAAACCTGGGGTTTGGGGAGGGGTGCGGTGAACGGACTTAGATTACACATTGCCCCGCTTTCTCTGGCGAAGAACCGCAATCCTATTCTGTACGCCACAGACAGCGCCAACCGTGAGAACCAGCGGATTGGGCACCGCATTTCCAATCATTCGCTAATATTTGGATACGCCTATTCCTTCTGCGAGCCGCAAGGCCGCCTGCACATGAAGAATTCACTGCTCCTTACTTTCCTCGCCGCTGCGATCGCAGCTCCGGTCGCCCAAGCCCAGGCGCCCGATTGTTCCTCCGCCACGGTCATTACAACCACCGGTCAATGGAGTTGGCTTGCGAATCGAGGTCAGGCGCAAACCGAATACTCCCCGGGATCGGATTGTGAATTCTTTCCAAGCCATGCGGACTACTTCTTTGAATGGACCGCGCCTACGACTGGGCATTTCCAAATCGACACCCTGGGATCCACTTGGGATACCCAACTCGCGATTTATGCGGGTTCCGGCTGCACGACCTCCTGTGTCGACTACGACTTTGGAACCGGGGCGATCAGCTCGAATTTCCCCATTCCCACCAGCATCATCCTGCTGCGCGATGTGACCGCCGGGGACGTGTTTCTCATTCGGGTGGGAGGCTTGTCCGAATCCCACACGCCCACCGATCGACTGAACATCAACGAATACACCGATCCGTGCATCGATGGCACCGACGACGCTTTGGAAGACAATGAAACGCTGGCCCATGCGATCCCCTTTGACGATGGCAGCTATGCCAATCTGTGGGTCTCCCACGCGGACCCCGACCACTTCAGTTTTTGCGTCGCACCGGGCAACACCCTGCAGGTGGATCTCCTCTTCACCCACGCCAACGGAAATGTGCAAGCCAAACTGCTCAGCACGAATACGACCTACCCCGATTGGGAAGGCACCCGCCTGGATCACGGCTTCACGAACACCGACAACGAGAGTCTGACCTGGACGAATACGTCGGCAACGAACGAACAAGTTACACTGCGGGTCTTCATCAATGGGGAGACCTCCCCCTCGGATTGCAACGACTATGACTTGATCGTCAGCGGCAGCGGCCCCTGTGACTTCACGGCCAACACCTTCTGCGACCCCATGGACCCCAACTCCACGGGCCTCTCCACCAACCTCAGCGCCAGTCCTTCAACCACGGCAGAAACCAGATTGCGCTTGGAAGTAAACCAAGGCCCCCCCGGTCAGTTCGGCTACTTCCTCGTAGGAACCGCCCCTTCCGCCCCCGGCCTGGCCCTAGGCCAAGGCCACCTCTGCTTCGACCTGGGAGGCTTCCAACGCCTAGGCCGTTACAACGTTGCGGGCAGCCCCATGAACTCCCTGGGCCGCTTCCAACCCGACGGCACCCTGAACAACATCGTGGGCACCTCCGGAAACGGCAAAGGCTTCGACGTGCCCGCCTCCCTACCCTTCAATTGGTTCTACGGCCAAAACATCCGCGTCGTCGCCGGCCAAACCTGGCACTACCAACTCTGGCACCGCGAACCCAACGGCAACTCCAATTTCTCCAACGGCCTGAGCGTTCTCTTTTAGTTGCCGCGTGGACCGGACGGGATGGCTCCACTTCAGCTCGGAGCCATGCCTGCGAGCCTTTCGGAAGCTGCAGTGTGCCATCGGGATGCTCGAATATGAGCAGCTCCGGCTTCGCAACCATGAATAGCACGCCCTCGACAGGGCCACTTCACTCGGTACAGTGGTTGCATGTTCCAGTCCAAGCCTATCCCCGCCGAGCACAATGCCAAGGCTTTGTTCGCACCGAAGCGGGAGCGGGTTTATTTTGAGCACGGGGGTGAGTTTCCGTTTCAGGGTAGATTGCAGTTTGATGCTGTGGACGCCTGGTGGTGCGCGGAGCTTTGTTTGCTTTGTTATGTGCCGGAACAGGACTTGGTTCGGGAGCATTTGCAGGCTGCTGGCTTTAAGGACATCGAGGTGTTCGAGCGTGGAGGGACCCATGCTATTTTGGCGGACAACCTGCTCGCTTTCCGTGGTACCGCGGGGCTCAAGGATTGGTTGGCGGACTTTGATGCCTGGCTGACGAAGGAGGGCTCGGGGCGTGTGCACCGCGGATTCCAGAGCACGCTGGACTTGGCGTGGGATGAGGTTCGGGAACGCGTGGGCGATCGCGCCATACATCTCACTGGGCACAGTATGGGTGGTAGCCTGGCTACATTGGCGGCAATTCGACTGCCGGGGGCTCGTACCGTGACGACTTTTGGCGCTCCGCGGCCTGGCAATGCGGAGTTCGCGGCGTCGGTGCTTTGCCCCGTGTTCCGAGTCGTGAATAACAACGACATGGTGGCGCGCTTGCCTTTGTCTTTGACATACCGGCATGTGGGCGAGGTCAAGTATTTCGACGCCTAAGGCCTTCCGCACGAAGACCCGGCCCTTTGGGAGCGACTCAAGTCGCGGGTGCAAGGACACCAACAGCCATTCCGCGACAACATGCAACTCTGGCGCACCGGCCACTTCGACTCGGTAGCCTACAACCCGGTCATCGACCACTCCGCCCTACACTACGCCCTGCACTGCTGGAATCACCTGGTCGCGCAAGGTCTGTAGGTGCCGGTGCAAGCGCGAAGCGCACCATAACCCGCAAGGGAGCGTGCCGAAGCTGAGGAATAATGTGCGCTGGGGTGAGAAGGCCGGCCTCGCACGCTGTAACCCTTGCGGGACCTGCAGATGCGGTAGCTAATGAGAGTTGAATTCCACAACGACGTATCGAGGAGACCGACCATGAGTCACCCACAACGTTGCGAACCACCAGGCCGTCTGGCTAGTCAGTAGATGTCCCAGGCTGCGATGCAAACTCTCAGTTCACTCGGCCTGATGGTCCGTGCCGCTCTTGGGATTTAGGCTCCAGGCCGCTCACGTGTTTTCGGGATGCTGCCGATGGACCGAAAATGAGTCTCCTTCCCACGATCCATAGACGTGTTCTTGTCCTAAATAGTCACGAAGGTTGGATACACCAACTCGAGGGGATGGGGCTCGACCTTGACATTGGAGTAGGCCTTTCCGGGCGTGATGTAAAGGGTTGGGACGAACGCATGCGCCCTGTTCCAAAGGGCGCACAGATTGTCGACCTACGCACCGCATTGGCAGACCGCCGTCCATACGCAGTCGTTGTGGCCCATACTTTGACCGACCTACTTGAGGTCAAGTCCTTAAACGTGCCGAAGCTGCTCGTCCTGCACGGCACGATCGAGGGTCGTTCTGTTGAACAGAACAGTCCAGTAGGACCGCAACAGATGCGCGCTGTCGCCGCCCAGTACTTGAATCTGACCGGGGCCCATGCCGTCGCTATCTCGGAGCTCAAACGCGCTTCCTGGGCTCTCACAGGCGACGTCCTGCGACCGGGACTAAACACGTCTGACTACCCCCTCGCAAGCCTTGAGCGCGCTTGTGGTGTAAGGGTGGTCAACCACATGAACCGGCGGCGTCAAATCCTGCGCGCCGACTTACATGAAGAGGCCTTTGGTGGCCTGCCCTTGGAGCTGATCGGTATCAACGACGACATCCCGGGTGTTACCCCGTCAGCAGATTGGGCTGACCTGAAAACACGCTTGGCCCGCAGCCGTTTCTACGTTCACACAGCCGATGAGCGCTTCGAGGACGGATACAACCTGGCTTCGCTCGAGGCCATGGCCTGCGGACTTCCGATCCTCGGCAATCTCCACCCATCCTCACCGATCATTGACGGCGTGCACGGCTACTTGTCGAACGATCCCATGATCCTGCGCAGACATGCCGAATCGCTTCTGAATGACATCGAACTGGCCCGCGAACTCGGCCGAGCCGCCAGGGCGCGAGTCGAATCACTCTTCTCCCATTCGAGCTTCAAGGTGAATCTGCGTGCGTGCCTCGCGCGCGCCATTGAGGTTCACCAAGGGCAATGCCCGGCACTCTCCGAAGTCAAAGGGCCCCGCGGCCTTGACGGTGGCAGCAGGACGCTTTCTTCAAAGCCCTGCGCCTGATTGCACTAATTTCTGCTCAGCGCGCTCTTTCGCCGACTCCGTCCCCCTGGAAGCAAGGCCGTTCGAGGGGGAGTCGTAGAATCAACAGTCCACCTCAACGTTGCGAACTACCGGGCCGTCTGGTTGTCCATAGATGTCACCGGCGTTACTTTTCTGCCCGGTCGGGTCCAGAAGGCCCCGCCCGGACTCAAAAGCACCGCCGGTGGCATCTACTGACTAGCCAGATCAACAGCCAAACAGGTCCTACGGGCCTGAACTTGGCTGTTTCGGGCAGGTAGTTCGCAAGGTCGAGGTTCAATTGATTGAGCGTCGATCGGGCACTTGAGATTCGCTTTCCATGGGCATGCAAGCGGCACACTGTCGACCCATTACCCACCAAGCTCTGCCCTGCAAGGTCATTCGCTCACTTGCCTGTACTCGCGTTGCTTGTTGTACAGCGTGGTGCCGTTGATGGCCAATTCGCGTACGTTTCCGGGTTCTAAATAGGCGCCGGTGGTCCATGGCGCCTTCGCTGAAGCCTGAGAACATCCGGGCTAGCTCCTCTCCGAAGGTCCCAGGAAGTGAACGGCTAGCAGGGCGACGTTTCCGGGGCGATCGCGAAAAAGCGGGACGATGATCGAGAGCAGGTTGAGGCTGTAATAAAATGCCCTCGCGGAAGGAGCCTTCATCGGCCATGGCGATCCGATCGCGGTGGGTGTTTCCGTTGGCCTCCCACCCTCACTCTGCCGAGACCTGCACCGGACCATCGTCCCACCAGGATGATGAAAGCAGCGTAAGAATACGATCGTCCACATCGTCCGCTCCCTCATCCTCCGGGTCGTGGATTTTGATCCCCAGACTCTTAGCCAGGGCACGATCGAATTCAGCGAAAAAACCTGCCAATTCCTCGGACCCTTCATATGGATAAACCTCGCAACAACAAAGGCAATCATCCTCGGTCAGGACCAATATTTGGCGCGCCAACACGACGCCCCTGGAATCCCTGCAGTAGGCCACGTGCTTGTTGCCATCCATCATGATCGCGGCGGCGGAGTACATGAAGCTTCCGCCCAAACCCAGACACGTGCCCACATAGGTGCCCACGCGCAAGACTTCTAAGGGATCAAACTCCAGGGCGATGGTCAGGCTCCCAAACGGCTCACTGCGATGCGAACGCTCAAAACCGGCGCACCAAGCAGAGCCCTTGATGTTGGCGTGCTGACTCAACCATTCCTGGTTGATGGGATGATTGCGAATGTAGTCTCGGTCTCCGGCAAAGTGCTTCTGCAAAACCTTGCGCAGCATGCGGCGGTTGTCTTCGGCTGCAAACATCATGCGTAGGGCATGGTTTTCTTGACTCGAAATATTTCCAGGCTGGGCGCCCACCCGCTCGGCTAAGACTTCAAGGACTCGCTGAGAAACGGCGCCCAACAAGACATCCGACCATGCGGCTCGAATCTTAGACCCGGCCCGGACAACTTGTTGTTCTCCTAACTCCCCAATGCCATCAAAGTGTCGGCGCACATTCCTACTGACCAGGGTTTGCGCGGAGGGAGGACCCAGCAATAGGAGGCTTTGAACCAACCGCTGCGTCGTGCTGCTTTCTGGGTCGACAGCGAACAAGTCGCTCCTGCGAAGTTCACCCATGACCTGCATGCCATCGTCCTTTGCAAGACTTCCCAGGGAGCGAGCCGCCGACGCCAGCGCACCCGATCCGGCCTTCAAGCCAGCCAATACAAGATCCGGGAGCATGGAAACCAAAACCCACAAGCCATCCCCCGCCATGCGATCGTCGTTGTCCCGACGAACCACTTTCTCAAGGGCGAGTAGGGCCGCATCCGGCGCTTGCAAGGCTTCGTGCAGCCCAGGGCTCGCAAAATATCCTATGCGACTGAAGGTGTAGTCACCGGCCAGCTTCTCTGAGAAAGGCGCTGCACACAAATGGGAGACCCAAGGCACCATGGGACCGATCCTCGCCTCTAATTCCTTAGGCGAGTCCCACTCCCAAAGCAGCGTGGAAAGGTAGTCCAGGAACTTCGGGCGGTAGCGGACTTCCACAGCCAAGACCGCCCCTGCCCAACCCGCCGCCTGACCCCTCATCCAAACCCACTTCTCTTCCGTCTCTTCCCAATCACAATCGTAGTGGTACAAGGACGTGAACAGTTGCAGATATTCGTAGGCCGTATCAGGCCCCATGCCCTGCAAGGGTGCACCTGAAAGGAACGTCGCAAAACCATCGAAATCCCCGCATGCTTCGAGCAGAGCGGTGCAATATCCACTCCAAGCCCAATCATCCGCTCCCTCGCAAAGAAGCCCCACAACCCGGCGTACCGTAGCCGCTGCCCCCACACTCGCCTCCACCTCGGACAGGCACCCGCGCGGGTGAAATTCATTCAGCAGTTCGAACTGGTCCAGCACCTCGTGGGCGAGCGGCCCATCACTCGCCTGCAAAAGCAGATAGTGCGCACGGCTGCGAAAGTTTTCGTCCGTGCAAAGTAGATCGAGCCTGGAGACGATCGCATCCAGATCCGCGTCGGTATCCACGCGAGCCCGGGCCTCGAACACCAATTCCGCAAAGGCGACTCTCCTAGCTGGCGCCAAGACTCGCATGGAGTCCACCCAAGGCACGACCTTGTGGAAGCCATCCTGGTAGTGGATCTGCGCGATCAAGCGCTTGAGATCTAGCTCTTCCATAAGATTGAAATCCCAATACAGCGCGATGAGCCAAACGACCTGATCCCAACTTGCCAGTTGTGCGACCCACATGAAGTACCTGTAGAAATCAGACGGCAATTTCCGGGCAGCCTCCACATTATCCGGGGACCAATGCGACATGCGGTACGGACGGGTCTCTCCGAAACCTGCAAGAGCACCAATAACCCCATCCTCATGTGCGCCCCCATCCAAGTAAGGCAAAAGGTCGAACCGCTTGGGGCTCGGCGCTTCCGGGGGTTGCACTTTGGTCCCCTTAAACCCACGCGGGTGCGCAGCAGTGCGCGCAGGTTTTTCGACTCCCTTTTCAAGCTTAGGCCAAGCCAACCCTTTCGAAAAAGAGTCCCTGTCTGGGATGGTGTGGTCGAGCACTTCTACGGTGTCTATCAACAATTGCGAGGACAGCCTGCCCACCCGGACGCTGCGCAAAGCCCCGCTCAGCCGCTCCCCATCACCGACCCAACGCTGGATATCAAAAGGAACGACCTCTTCAGAATATTGCCCAACGCAATCCAGCCCTTCGCCATCCTTGGGCACTTGAAAGATTCCAATGCGCTCAAGGCGAAACTCGTAGAGCCCGTCGGGCCGTCGCAGGATGGCAATTCTCATGCTGGGTCAGTTTAGCGAGTGGAGCTGGCCGGAACTACCGACTGCTGGGTAGATTCGTGACGCCCAGGGGCCCGTGAGCGATGGCCTGCCCTGAATCCTAGACCAACGCCCAGCTTGACCAGCTTGCCGGAGGAAAAACGAATCGGGGGCTGTAAGCTACTCAGCATGACATTCTCTGCATTTTCAATCACTTGCCTCTGGACCGCCGCCCCCCTGCTCCTTTGGTGCGCTCCCGCAGGCGCGCAGCAACTTTCGGACTATCGATCGGTCAACCCTTCCGTCGCACCCGGCGTTCTGGGCGCCGGTGCTGGAGATCTGAACGGGGATGGCCAAATAGATGTCATCACCACCTCCGAGACCGACGGTCGCCTGGTCTGGTATCAGAACATGGGCCTGGGAGTGTTCTCCCCCGGCGTGGAGTTGGCACGCGACGAACCGCATCTCGGCAATGTGGAGCTTGCGGACCTGGATGGCGATGGCGACTTGGACATCCTTCCGATCGCCACGGTGCTCGAAAATTCGCAGGGCTACGTTTGGTTTGAGAACCAGGGCGCAGGCACATTTGAGCGCAATCATCTGCCTCTGACCCCTGC
>JAESRM010000141.1 GCA_016764635.1 Planctomycetota bacterium | reverse complement strand
CGGCTCAGTACTCAGTTCAGTTCAGTTCAGTACTCAGTTGGGCCACTGGGGGATGGCATGGGACGGTTTGGGGGCGCCCCGAGGTTCTTGGCACGGGAATTGATACTCTCGGGACCCTACCGGGTACACTCCAACCCCACAGGCCTAGACCCCCTAGAACGCTCCTCGAAAGCCCCCTGAGCGGGGCAACTCTCCCCACATGATCGAAGTCGCACACCTCTACCGCCGCTATGGAAATATGGCCGCGGTGGATGACCTGTCCTTCCAGTTGGAAAAGGGCGAAGTCGTCGGTTTCCTCGGCCCCAACGGCGCTGGAAAAACCACCACCATGCGGATCCTTTCCGGATACCTGCCCGCCACCAAAGCGGAGCGCTTGGTGGTCGCCGGTTTTGACGTGCTGCGTCAATCCATGGAAGTGCGCAAGCGCATTGGCTACCTACCGGAATCCGTGCCGCTTTACCGTGAATTGAGAGTGGAGGAGATGCTCATGTTTCACGGTCGCTTGCACGGCATGTCCAAGAGCGATTTGAAGAGCGCGGTTCCTGCGGTTCTTGAGCGCGTTGGAGTCTTGGACCGGCGGCGCCAGTTGGTGGGGCAGCTGTCCCGGGGACTCAAGCAGCGCGTGGGTTTGGCCGTGGCATTGCTGCCCGATCCGGAGGTGCTCATCCTGGACGAACCGACCAGTGGCTTGGACCCCCTGCAGCGGCGCGCCGTTCGGGACCTGATCCACGAGTTGGCCCAGGAACACACCGTGCTCGTCTCGTCCCACATTCTGTCGGAGATCGAGATGATTTGTCCGCGCGTGATCGTGCTCAATCGAGGACGCTTACTAGCGGATGGAAAGCAAGCGGACCTATTGAGCCAGCTGGCCAATCCAGTGTCCGTTCATTTGGAGGCTGTGTGCGGGGACGCGCAGGATGCCCAACGGATGCTGCGCTCCTTACCTGGCGTGCAAGACGTTCTGATCGGCGAGCGCACCGGCATCCACCAGGCCTTCGAAATCCAGGGAGACGGTGACCTGCGTGAGGACGTGGGCGCCTTGGCTTCCGTGAAAGGTTGGGCCTTGCGCGAACTGTCAATGAAGGTGCAGACCTTGGAGGAGGTCTTTGCCAACCTCATTCAAGGGGAAGAAGGCACCGCTCCAGGCAAGTCCACTGCTAAGCCTTCAGCCCCGTCCAAGGCGCCCGAGCCGGTTCAGCCCGAGCCGATGATTTCCCTAGAGGTCTCGCTCCCTATGAGCCCTGCGGCCCCCGCACCCGCCGAATCAAGTACACCCAAACGCATCTACAGCCTGAACCCTTTTGATCGCGGGGACGTGCGCGACTTGAGCCAGCCGGTGACGCAGGAGCCCACGCCGGGCCCCGCTGCGAGCAGTGAGGGCGAAGCTCTCAAGCCTGGGCCCGATTGCAAAACGGACGAAGGGGGAGAGGCCGAATGAAAGGCACTTGGAATATTTGCCGCAGGGAATTAGCGGGTCTGTTTTTGACTCCGCTGGGTTGGCTACTGCTGGTGGCTGCCTTATTCATCAGCGGCTTCTTGTTTTACGCACAGCTTCTGCAAGGCGGGCACAACGTGCGTTATGCACTGGAAGGCGCCCTGGGTGGCGGGCCTCTTTTCTGGATGCTGATGATCACGCTTCCGCCGCTTTTGTGCATGCGCCTGCTGGCTGAAGAGTCCCGCACGGGAACCCTCGAATACCTGCTGACCGCGCCGGTCAGTGATGCCGCCGTGATCGTTGGCAAATTCCTGGCAGCCACGTTGTTCATGGCCTTGCTTTGGCTGTCGGTCCCCATCTACGGCTTGGTCTTGCACCTGTTGGGCACGCCGCCCGACTGGATGGCCCTTTGGGTGGCATACTTGGGCGCCGTGCTGGTTTCGAGTCTGTTTGTGAGCATCGGTTTGTTCGCCAGCAGCTTGACCCAAGCGCCCCTGCTGGCCGCCTTCCTCGCTTTCATCGCTTGTACGCTTTGGCTCATGTTGCCCTGGATCGTGGGCATGCTGATGAGCCAGCTGCGCGACTCCCTGGCGCGTTTTGCAGGTACCTGGGAAAGCGCGGATGCGTGGATTCAAGGCGCCCTCGAATCCATGAACGTCTTCGCCCACTTCGGTAGGTCCTTCCTGCCGGGCATCCTCGACACGTCTGAGTTGATGTTCTTCTTGACCTGGCCCGCCTTCTTCCTGTTCTTGACCGTGCGCTCTTTGGAAGCCCGGAGGTGGCGCATTTGAAGTCTGCCATGTCATCAAAAAGTGGCGGGTTGTCCCGCTTCCTAATCTCCCTTCAGGTGCTGGCGTCTATTCTGCTAGCCCTGGTGGCCGTGTTCATCCTGAATCACCTGTCGCGTCGGCCGGGTCTGCGCATGCGCTTCGACATGACCGCCAAGGAAGTCAATTCTTTGGATGTCTCCACCCAGAACGTGCTGGAGAACTTGCCCAGCGACGTGACCGTGGACGTGTTCTTCCGTGGGGAGCAACGCCCCATGACGGAATTGGTGGCCCAGGTGCAAGCCCGCACAAACCGCCTATTGGAGCGCATGCAAGCCCTGGCGCCCGATCGCTTCAACATCCATCGCAATGACTTGCGGGATGTGACCGCGATCAATCAGCGCACGACTTTGCTGAGGCTGCGCGGACTTGAAAACTGCGTGGTCGTGCATTCCGATAACAAGGTCGAGGTCGTGCGTCTATTCGGCGGCTTGGCCTCCTTCGATCTAGGCAATCCGAACCCCCAGGCCTACAGGCCGCCGTCCCTGCGTTCCTTCGATGGCGAGATCGAGATTCTCAAGGCCATCCTGACCGTCACCCGCGGCGCTCGACCCAAGTTGGTGTTCACTACTGGGCATGGGGAATTGGATCCYTAYGCCGATGGACCCGAAGCCTTGGGCGCCCTCSAWAGYYTGCTRCGTGCSGAYGGTTTCATCATCGAYACTTGGAAYCCGCGCGAGGAACCKGAGTGGCCCGAGGACACSAARGTGATYGCGGTGRTGGGGCCKTCCGATGAYATGGGGGAYGCMGCCCGTGCCAAGATTCGYACMTTTGTGGAYGGCGGYGGGCGMTTGATCCTKGCTCCCCATGCSGATCCCAAYCGCYTGCGCCCSAGTAAAMTGCGGGCTTGGGCWGAGACKTTTGGGRTCGARATCACCGAAGGCACCGTGATGGARCCYTWYCCKGAYCCGCTTGGMACYGGRGCYCTCYTKACCGGRGARCGYAGTGTSTTCTTYCCGATTCGYACMGCGGATATGAACCGCCAYCAAATCGTGCAGCCYTTCATSGATACSGACCGMTCGTTCGTGGTCAGTCGMAGCCAYGGTGTGCGYGTTTTGARGCAGCCGGAGAAGGGAACGGGCATGAGCATGCCWTTGTTCTCCTCCGCCGGAWCSATCTCGTGGCTGGATACCGTACCTCTMAACTACTCCCACGATCCTGAGATCGAAKCGATCCGGRGTTACGACCTGGTTGTCGTTTCCGAGTACGGGATTGCAGAACAAGAGACCACGGAGTTTGGTGCTGAAAAGAGTCGTTCCAGGATCGTGATTTTGGGTTCTGCAGATCTGCTGCTCACAGCACTGTTGGAAACTACAGGAGGGCAAGGTTCCAGTCGGGACCTGGCACTCAACATGTTCAACTGGTTGGCGAGCCGAGAGTGGCGGGTGAATATTTCACCTAAGGATCCCGACCTGCGCTTGCTGGCCAAGGACCAGGTGCCTGCGCTCAATCGCGTGGTTGTGTGGTTGATTCCCGGGATCTGTTTGATCCTTGGGTTGCTGGTCGCTTTCTTCCGTTCGAGGGGTGGTCCCCAGCGCGCTTAGGACCCACGTTCCGCTTCGCTTCGTAACACCATGAATTTCAAAGTCCTAGTCTTCCTCGCCCTACTTGTCGGCGGCCTCGTATACCTGCTGGATCGTCAGCACGAAGCCGAATCCCAGGTGGTGGTCGCGTACAATGGCCCCTTGCTCGAAGGTGTGCTCGCCGAGCGTATTGTCGAAATTCGTTGGGACCACGTACAAGACAACCGACAGGTCGCTCTCGAGCGCACCCTCAAAGGCTGGATGATCGTAGACCCGATTGAGTTTCCTGCCGCACCCCACCGTGTGGGCTTGTTGTTGGACGCACTTTCGCGCCAGGCCCGCGAAGTTCCTGAGCCCGACAAGGAAGCGGTCGCGTCGCACTTCGACCCCCCTCGCATTGCGGTCACGCTCTTCGAAGAAATGGAGGGGGGCGCGCGGCGCGAACATCGCTTCCAAATCGGTGCACTGGATGCCGATGGCATGCAGGTTGAGGTGGAGAAAGATGGCCGATACATGCGCACCCTGCGCAATCTGAATGAAGCCTTTACGGTCAATGTCAATGATCTGCGCAAGCGCCGAATCTTTGAGTTGAACCCGGATCGGTTGATACTCATTGAACGCAGTGGTTTCTCGGATGCTAGCGGGGCCATGTTAGACCTTCAGTTCAAGGCTGGACGGGAAGGCCCGACCTGGCAGCAATACCTCCCCGAAGCTGTGCAATTGGATGCGGCCGTGATGACCGTGTGGACCCGCCAGTTGTGTTCGATGTACGCGGATGGATTCGCATCCGATTTGGATGAGCCCGATTTGGCGAAGTTCGGTCTGCACATGCCCAACGCAAGACTCAAGCTCTCGGACGCCTCGGGCAAGACCCAGGAACTGCTCTTTGCTGAAACCAGCGGCGGGGCCTGGTACGCCAAGCTCTCCGATAACAAGACTGTGTATTCCATGCGCTCGGAGCAGCTCTTGCTGGTCCTGGATGATTGGACCCTATTGCGCGATACCCGCCTTGTACGAGCCCACCGAGCGGATATCTCTCAAATCGAATTGACACGTCCCAGTGGCATGCTCCGGTTGAGTCAGGGCCTTGCCTTGGATGATGATTGGACGGTGGCCACCAAGCCCACGGGCCAATCGGATTACGGCGTGGAGTGGCTTGCGGAAATGTCCACTGTGCAAGAGTTCCTGGGTTTGGTCGAGCAGTCCGAAGTGACGAATTGGTTGCCCACCGCCACCCATGAATCAAAGACGCTATTCGCTAAGGGAGTGGCCTTCACCCGTCTGAAATTCATCTTCCGCAACATGCTAAAAGGTGAAACAAGCACTGCGCTTGTGGGACCCATTCACACCACCGAATCCGGAACGAAGCTTAGAACCTACAACCGTCAGGGGGATGAACCGGTGGGGCTGGTTCCGCTGGCGATCCATGATTGGGTTACGAAGCCCATGCACGCGTGGCGCAGTCGGCTCATGTGGGATTTGAAGGAGAGCCGCTTGGCGCGCCTGCGTTTGACCCAGGGAGCTTCCGTACGCGAATACAAGCGCAAGATCCAAGGGACCTGGACTTACATGGACGCGGAGACCTCTCCGGTGGAACTCTTGCCCGCGTTGGACCATCTGGTTTTCCTGCGCGCTGAAGAGCATCTTGAGGGTGAAGAGTTTGCACCCCTGCAAGATCCGGTAAAAGTCGAGTTCCTGGAGGTTGGCGGTACCCAGCACCAGGCTGAGATTGGCCTGACCCCCGATGGGCAGGTTCAGATTCAAATCGATGGGCACCGCTCCGTCGCACGCAATCAGAAGCTGCACGCCTTGCTGTCCGGGATCCTTTCCCGCTGAAAGGGGGCGGCCGGTGGGAATTCCCACGGGGGATTTGAGATCGATGTGGCCTGGGGTATACAATCCCTAACAAATGGCGAACATCGATCAGGAAACGAAGGGCCGGGCGCCTGGCAAAACGGCCCCGGCAGGGCCCGGTCTGGTACCGGGGTTGATCAAAACCCTCAAGGCCGGCACCTGGGCTGAACGCTTCGCCGCTTGGAAAACCCGCCCGGCGCGCGCTGGGCAGCTGCAGCCTTTCCCCGAGCGTTTGCACCCCGAATTGAAGCGGGTCTTACAGGAGCAGGGCATCCTGGAGCTTCGCAGCCACCAAAGCGTAGCGATCGAACACATTTTGAACGGTGAGGATGTGCTCATCGCGACGCCGACCGCGTCGGGCAAGACGCTCTGTTACACGCTTCCGATCCTGCAGAGGTTGCTCGAGACAGGAGGGCGCTCCAGGGCTTTGTTTCTCTATCCGACCAAGGCCCTAGCCCAGGATCAATCCGCGTCCCTGAGCACGCTTGTGGAGGCCTTGGGTACGGATTGGCATGCATCCACTTACGACGGGGATACGCCGGTCGAGGTGCGGCGTTCCGCCCGGGATCGAGGGCACATGATTCTGACCAATCCTCACATGCTGCATCAGGGCATTTTGCCCAACCACGCCAAATGGGCGGAGCTCTTCAGGGACTTGGAATTCGTGGTGGTGGATGAGGTCCACTCGCTCTCCGGGGTGTTTGGTTCGAGCGTGGCGTGCGTCTTGCGCCGGCTCATGCGCATTGCACGGCACTACGGATCCAATCCCAAGTTCATTGCTTGCTCCGCGACCCTGCGGGATGGGGCCGACCACGGACGCCGGCTTTTCGGGCGTGAGATGTATGTGGTCGACCAGGACGGTTCCCCTTCGGGCGTACAGACTTTGGGCATCTACAACCCGCCCTTGATCAATCCCGTTGCGGGCTTGCGCGCCAATGCATTGGAAGAAGCACGCGAGCTTGCCAAGGTGGTCTGTGGCCCCAATCACCAGACGATATTTTTCTGTGGTCGGCGAACCGCGGTGGAGGTCCTGACGCGCTACCTCAAGGAGAACTCGGCCTCGTTCGGCCTGTTGCCCCATCACATTCGTGGCTATCGGGGAGGCTACCTGCCCAATCTGCGCAGGGAAATCGAATCGGGCCTGCGCTCGGGAGAAGTCAAGGTAGTCATCTCCACCAACGCCCTCGAGCTGGGCGTGGACATCGGCGCTTTGGACGTGGCCATACTGGTGGGTTACCCCGGATCCCAGGCCTCCTTCTGGCAAAGGGCGGGGCGCGTGGGCCGCAGGGGGAACCCGAGTTTGGTTGTGATGCTGGCGCGCAGCGAACCGACCGATCAATACCTGGTGGCGCATCCCGAGTACCTTCTCGGTGCACCCAAAGAACGCTTGGGCGTGGATGCGGACCAATGGGTGATTCTCTCCGAGCAGATCAAGTGCGCGGCCTTCGAGCTGCCGTTTCGCTTGGATGAGAACGGCGACTTGCTCGATGAGCCTGAGTTTGGCGTGAGTGGCCTGGTTCCTGAAATGCTGCAGTACCTGGCCGACGCTTCCGGATTCCTTCTTCGTCGAGGCAATACTTTCTTCTGGATGGCCGAGGCTTATCCGGCCCAGGATGTTTCCTTGGCTGGAGGGGATTTGGACAACGTGGTTATCCTTGAGGAGCGTACGGAAAAAGCCCTGGGCGAGTGCGACCGGGAAAGTGCGTTGACCACTTGCCACGAGGGGGCCATCTACCAGGTGCAAGGCCGCACCTGGCGCATCGAACGCTACGACCATGTTCATCACCGCGCCTACGCCAAACCCGTGGAGTCCGATTACTTCACGGATGCTCAAACCGACACGGAGGTGCGCGTTTTGCGCTTGGAGCGTTGCGTTCAGAGACCCTTGCCGCGGTCCGTTGTGGCTTCGGAAGCAGAACAGGAAGGCCTGGCATGCGAAGACCTTTCGATCTGGATCGGGGAAGTGCATGTCACCACCGTGGCCACGATCTACAAAAAGGTGCGCTTTTACACCCGGGAAAACGTGGGGGCGGGTCCGATTCATTTGCCGCCCGAAGAGCTCGATACCGAAGCCTTCTTGATTACCCTCTCGGAGGTCAGCGCCCAACAGGTTGGGCTGGAGACAGGATCACGCGGCAGCGCCTGGCGCGCCTTTGGCCAGCTTTTGCGGCGCATGGCCCCCTTGCACATTCGCTGCAGCGCCAGCGACCTCGGCATATCCAGTCACGTGCGCTCCCCATTTTTCGCACGCCCTACGATCTTCCTGTATGACCGAGTGCAGGGTGGCGTCGGCCTGAGCAATCTTCTGCTCGATGCATTCCCCGAATTGTTGACCAGCGCCTTGCGCGTGGTTGAGACCTGTGAATGCGTCGAGGGTTGTCCCGCCTGTGTCGGCCCGCGCGCCCAGGCCGGACCGGACGGCAAGCGGCTCGTGGTCGCACTCTTAAAGCACTTCCTCAAACAAGGTGAGTGGGGGGATGTGGACGTGCAGGGTCAGGTCGGACCGCTCGAGGAAGGGGAGATTCCCGCTTCCATGGATGGCGGCCCCTTGCAACCTGTCGATTTCGGTCCGGAGGGCCACTTCCTCCGGGGGGTGCATAGCGAGGATCCTGGCACGTGAAAGGTTCCAAGCCGGACAAGCAAGCCTTCGCTCAAAAACTCGCAAGGTTACGGAGGGAGATGCCAAGCAGGCCTGCCAAGCCAGCCCAGGGCACTTCGCCGGTCATTCCCCGTGCAGGGCTGGAGCCCGTAACGGCTCCCAAAATTTCAGCCCCGGGCGGCGTTCCGATTTGGGTTCGCAAACGACTTCAAGCTCGTCGCGATTCCCCACGTGCAGTGCCGCCCGCGAATCCCATAGCTGCTCCCTGTGACGTACCGCGATTGATGGGCCGGCCGGATGAACTTCAGATGGCGCATGACGGTTCGTACTGGTTCAGGCGTCGCGTGTATCGACTGGAATATGTCCATGGGCAATGGCCCTTGGACAAGGCCTTGGGTGTGCGCAATGACAATTTTGTGCTGTTGTCGGGCGATGGGAAACTCGGTTCCCTGGATCCATCCCGTGCCGTGTATTTGGACACCGAGACCACAGGGCTTTCTGGAGGAACGGGCGTCTATGTGTACATGGTGGGTCTGGCATCGTTTGTCGAAGGGGGTCTCGAGGTGTGGCAAGGCTTTATGGACGGACCCGAACAGGAAGCGGCCCTGCTGACCGAAGTGGCCAGGCGCATCGCCGGCAGTGGTGGAGTCGTTTCCTTTTTTGGCAAGTCCTTCGATCGCCATCGTTTGCAGGACAAGATGAGCGTGCATGGCATCGCTTCCCCGTTCGATGAGCTGCCCCACTTGGATCTCTACCATCCCTTGAGGCGTTTGCATCGTGGCGTGTATGAGAATTCACGCCTGCAAACCATGGAGAAGGCCCTGTGTGGC
>JAESRM010000039.1 GCA_016764635.1 Planctomycetota bacterium | reverse complement strand
TATTGAAGTGCTTTTCTTGGAACCTATGGGCAAGCAAGGTCAATGGCAGTGCATGGTTCGCCCCGCCAAAAAACCAAAGCCGGGCGAACTCTTGAGTGGCCCGGGTGGATTGGTCTTGACCATGGTCGAAAGGATTCTGGATGGGGAGGGGAAACCGGGAGCGTATTGGTTGGTTCAACTTTCGGATCCCGAGCAGCCCTCGCTAGAAGTGTCGGATCTGCTGGAGGTGGGTGGGGAAATGCCATTGCCTCCCTACATCCATAGGGATTCAGGCGCTTCAGGAACCGAAAGAGAGGAGGATCGGGGTCGGTACCAGACTGTTTATAACAAGCACCGCGGGGCTGTGGCCGCACCGACCGCAGGTCTGCACTTCACCAATGAGTTGCTCGAGCGCCTACAGGCCAAGGGGGTGTCTAGCGCTTTTGTCACCTTGCATGTTGGGCTCGGTACTTTCCTTCCGATCCAGGTGGAAGACCTCTCCGAGCACCGGATGCACGAGGAGCGTTTTGAAGTGGGGCGTTCTGTTGTTGAGGCGGTTGAGCATTGCCGCAAGAATGGTGGGCGAGTCATTGCTGTGGGAACGACCAGCGCGCGCGCATTGGAGGCGGCCAGCCGTTCAGGGAATCTAGAGCCCCTTGCAGGTCGAACTGACATATTCATCCAGCCCGGGTATTCATTCAAAGCTGTGGATGGATTGCTCACCAACTTCCATTTGCCCGGTAGCACCTTGCTGCTGCTGGTGAGCGCGCTGGTGGGGCGCCTCAAATTGCTGGACCTGTACAGGGAAGCGATCGAGCGAGACTATCGCTTCTATAGTTATGGGGACGCCATGTTGTTGCTACCAGAAGTTCGGAGCCAAGAGTCCGGTAGTTAGGCTGCTAGCCCAAGGAGCGCCGCAGCAAAACGGTGCCTGGATGTTGGCCTAAGAGAGTTTTCTCTTGTCGCGACCCCGAGTGGTCAAGGCTCGTTGGATGTCCTGGGCTGCTTGGGTGGGCTTCGATGAACAAAGCACACTCGAGGCCACGGCGGCGCGCCCAACCGGCGTGAGCTGCCAGGCGTTTTCTGGGGTGATGCCTCCGATGGGGAATATCGGCAGCTTGCATGAGCGGTCGGCGACCCAAGCGGCGACGGAGTTGTTGCCGGTCTTCAGGCCTTTGGTTGCTGTTGTGAATATGGGGCCGAAGCCCAGGTAGTCCACCGAAGCAGCGGAGGCTTGCCGCACTTGATCGTAGTCGTGGGTTGATAAGCCGATCAGGGGGTCGGGTCCGAGCAGGTCGCGCGCGACCTGCCAGGGGGTGTCGTGTTGGCCGAGGTGAACTCCATCCAACCCGTGTTGCATGAGAGATCTAGCCACATCGACCCTGTCATTGACGAGGACCAGTGGGCGCGAGGATCCCAGATCATTTACGGCATGCAGTACCTGTTTCGACCAATACAAACAGTCCTTTGCGGAGGAGGGGGTTTGGCTTTCTTGCCCCAGGTTCTTAGGCCTCACTTGAATCACATCCACATGTTCCACGAGGCGGGCAATCGCCTCCTCGGGGTCTTCGACCAGCTGGGGGGTGAAGATCAGCATGAGCCGGGCTTGGCTGAGCTTGGCGCGCCTTTCTGGGGCAGAAAATATGTGGGGCATGGTGTGCGTAGATTATGCCGTATTCAGGTGTGTTTAGCCCCGCGTGTAATGCTGCAACTCGAAGCTCTTGGGACAATGCTTAGGGCCGCATTCCTGCGGCCCTAAGGTGAAATTTGTTTTAGGTCGTCCACCGCACTTCGCTTTGGGTGGTCCTTCAATGAACGGCAGTTACTGGGCTCGTCCGAACCCCAGGGTCTTGCGACGGGTCTGGGAGGATTTGTTCTTTTTGGGGGTGGGAGTGTGGTTGAATTCCTCCCAATCTTTTTTGGAGAAGAGCCGAACCTTGTCTCCGCACTTGGTGCAGTAGGAGTCGTGGATGCTCATCAAGTAGGTGACATACATGTCACACGCGGAGCAATATTTGTAGTCGTTGTAAAAGTCGATGGACTGCAAGGGGCCTCCGGGCAATGGGGTCGTGGGGGGCGGGATTGTCTGGATTGTCGGGCCGAGGCTCAGAGATTGGGTCGCCGTTTTAGTGACCCACTAGAAGTGCCTTTTTCGTGCCTTCAACACCCTCAGCGGGGATGTTCGAAAAACGGAACGTTCCTTTTTGAAGTGAGTCGGATTCCTTCCCATCCCGGCCGAGTGCGAACCTCCAGCCCGAAGCCTATTCCCCGTCCAAGCTGCGTAGCATGAGCGCGCGCGTCGATTCCTCTTCCTTGTTCATTACGGTCTGAACCGCATCTCGAACGCCTGCGTCCTGGGCGTGACCACTCACCAGGGACCAGGCCGCGGCCTCTCGGACAAACGCAGATGGATGCTCTCGGAGCGCGCTGAGGAGTGCGGTGCGTCCTTCTTCCGAAGGGCGGTTGCCAAGCACTATGGCCGCGTTGCGGGCCAACCCCTGGCTCTTCGCCCTGCGGAGGGGAGAGCCCTGGAAGTCCGAAGAAAACTGGGCCTCGTCCAATTGCGGATTGATCAATGACGTGAGGGAATGTTGCTCGATCCCCTTGTGGCTGCCGAAGCGGGAGGCCAAGTCCGGGGCCTTATTGGCCCAGGGGCATACCTCAGAGCAAATGTCGCACCCGAACAACCAGTCGCCCATTTGCTCACGGAGCTCGTGGGGGACCGCTCCCCTGTTYTCGATRGTGTGGTAGCTGATACAGAGGCGGGCATCCARTTSYCCRGGCCCGAGCAAWGCYCCCGTRGGGCACGCATCAATGCAAGCTGTGCARGATCCRCAYGAGAGGTTGGGSGTATCGGTCGTGGGATCTAACTCCACGTCCAGGATGAGTTCCCCGAGGAAAAACCAGGGKCCGAAGCGGGGGTGGAGCAGGTTGCACGCCTTCGAAGAGTAGCCCAGCCCGGCCTGTTGGGCGTGGGAGCGCTCCATCAGGGGCACGGCATCCACACGGGCCCGGGCGGACTGCACGAGGCCTTCACGGACCAGGGCCTTGCCGAGCTTCTGCAGCAGTTTCCCCATGTAGTTGTGATAGTCGCGACCCAGGGCGTAGCGAGCGATGCGGCCCCCATCAGGCAGGTCCTGGCGTTCTCGGGAGTGCCCAAACCCAACCATTAATAGAGTCTTGCCTTCTGGGGCGATCAGGGAGGGTTGCAGGATGCGGTCCTGGTTCTTGGCCAGGTACTCCATGCTCCCGTGCCGGCCTCTGGCTAGCCATGTCTCGAAATGAGACGCGTCCGCAGGGGGGGCAAGGGGTGTGAGCCCAACCAGGTCAAACCCAATTTCCTGGGCCATCTCCAACACTCTGCGATCGACATCCATAGGTCCTATCCTGGCTTTTGGTGGATGGAGCCGCCAGGGGTGCTCGGAATTTACACTCGGGTCTTTTGTATAATGGCTTTCCTAGTAAACGGTTACGCCTTTGTGTCGCGAATGTACTCAATTACCCGGTAACCACCAAGGGGCCCAACCCTAGATGGTATGTTGGCAGAAGACCTGTTCAACACGAGCCCTTTCAAAACCCCGGTCCCCTGTCACGTGCTGCCCAAGCACGACTTCTGACCCAGATGCAGCAACTGCGTTTGGCCTTCAGAGAGATTTCGACCTAACTGCCCAAACCCCCCTGCATGCTGGCTACTGACCCTATCCACAACCTAAACCCTCTCGAGGGCGATGGTGCCATCAAGAGACTTGATGAGCGGGTGCAGGCATTTGCGGGCGGCGAAGATGGTATTTCTTCGGACCTGGTGGCGGCGATGCGCGCGATACTCGCGGACGGTACACGCTCGAAGGACTCGATTAGGGATGCGCTATCGACCCAATTGATGGAGGCCTTCCGGTTGCACATGCACCGTGGGTCTTTTGGTCTTATATACGAGCTCAATAGCAGCAACCTCCTGACCCAAGTCGGTCGCAGGTTGCGCCGTTACAGTTGCCGCATCGATGCCTTGGATGTGCTGCAAGAAGTCTTCGTCAACGTCTATCGCTATCCCCACAGGTTCAACTCAGCTCGGGAAGACGCTTTCCGGGTTTGGTCAGCGACCATCGTGCGCAACACGGTGCTGAAGCAATTGCGCGGGCGCGGAATGGCAGGAAGCATGGAGGTACCGTTCGAGGACCTCTCCGATCAACCGGAACCGGGTGTTCCGAACCCCCTGCGTGGGGCTATCGACTCCGAAAGCGCGCTTGAGTGTTCACGTGTCTACGTGACCTACTTGCAGCTCTACCTGGAGTTCTACTCAATGCTCTCGGATCGTGAGCGTTTGGCGCTCAAGCTCGTGGAAGTGGACGGCTCTAGCTATCGTGATGCCGCAAAAGAAATCGGCATCAAGCTAGAGAATCTGAAAATGGTGATCTTCCGCGCCCGAAGAAAAATACACCGCGCTATGAGGCGCGTTTTTGACGGCTTGCCCCATAGCTGTCGGCCTGCACGGGATCCGCAGTCGAATATCAACGACCGCGGGACCGACATGGTCTCCACACCTGTACCCCAGGAGGGACCGCGATGAACGGATTTGAAGATTGGATGGACGGTTTGACCGAAGGGCAGCTTGCTCTTCAATACAACCTATCTTGCCTAGCCGACGGTGAACTTGATGAGTCCACTGCCGCACGGGCATTGGTGAAGATTGAAAACGACGACGAGTGCCGGACGTTCTTCGAGGACATACAGCGCTGCGCACGCATGCACCGTGATGTCATGGAGCCCAACCGCATTTCGGCTCGCATCGCCATGATGGCAGGGGAGCTGCAAGAAGGCCAAGAAGGCCAGCAGTTGAACCGGCGCTTGGCCACGATCTTTTACCAGCTCGGTAAAGCCTACGTCTTGAGTGCCGTTGACTTCGAAAAGTTCCGCGAGCAGGTGTTTGCCTCTGCGGTTCCCATCGCCCAGACCAAAACCATGGGCCGCGGATTTGTGGATGGCGTCCTTGGCGGCAACCGCGCAGGCCATAGCCAGCAGGATTGGGCTGAGGCACGTCACCTCTTCAATGGTCGCCTGGAGCGCATCGAAGAGCCGATGGAGAAGGGCGTCCGCCTTCTAGAGCAGGTCCTTGAAATCGAGCCGGATCACGAAGAAGCTCGCATATACCTCGCGTTTGTTCACACCAACCAAGGTCACTCGCTCAAGGCTGAGCGTTTGTACCGTGAGGTCTTTGACAGCGCGATGGTCCTTGAGAACCGGGGACACGCTGCCATGCAAATTGGGCAACTTTTCAGTAAGGAAGGTGACCACCGCAAGGCGGCTACCTATTTCAGGTGGGTGACGCTGAGCGGCTTGGCCGAACGCGAACCCCGCTTCTGGGCAGCATACTTCAACTTGGCTATCGCCTCGTTGGGCATGAAGCGCCCGCAACGCGGTCTGCTGTGGTTTAGGGATCTCCTGAACCGCTTCCCAGACCAGGCTTCTGAAGCCGCCCGCTTGTGCATGGGGTCTCCGACCTTCCGTGATGCAATCGAGTCGGACTCTGAGTTCGCCCAAGCTTTTGAACAATGGTGCCCGGAATTGCTGCACGCAGCGAACGAGGGCTGATCGGCACCCCCTCACTAACAAACACAAACTCCACTGCAAAACGGATGTTGAACATGAAACTAAACTCCATATTGACGGCTTTGCAGAGCCTTATAGTAGTCTCCGCAATCATCGCGTTAGGCGGCCTGTCTGCATGGGCTGGTGGCGGCCTGGACGAATTGAGCTCCAACGGTGATTCCGTGGGCACTCTGCCTTCCACCCACGGCGGAAACGCCATTGTCAACGGACAAGACACTGGTAACGAAGACGTTGGGTCTGACCAAGCACGCCATGGGGCGAGCTTCTACTTGACCCTGCCTGAGCGGTCCTTGAACCAGGCGGTCCAGGGTGCAACGGGCACCGGTCACGTGGTGATCTTCTCAATCGGCAGTGGCTTGGTACGGGCCGAATTCCATGGCGACGTCTCGTTGATCCTGGACGAAGCCGTCCTGCGCAGCCTGAACGTTGAAATGGGCTTGGTTAGCAGCGGGCAGGCTCCGGTGCTTATTGGGATGGAGCTGGATTCCATTCCTGCGCGCCCTGTCGTCGTGGCCGGCGGCATTGCCAGCGCACTTCCTATCCTGGCCTTGATGAACGGCGGCAAGGTCGGCACTCAGAACCTCCTGGTTCAAAGCTACCAAGCGCCCTACGTTCCGAGTGTGGTGGGGATTTCCCGCGGCGCAGGTATCCTGATCGTCACCCAGGGCTCTTTCTAGCACCCACATTCTTGCAGCTCCCCTCGGGGGGTATGTGAGCAAAACAATGCGGCGTTCCCTTTTCGAAGGGGGCGCCGCGGTTGTTTGTGTGGGGCTCGGGTTTGGGAGACCTGCTTGTATCAGCGGGCTGCTTGGGCCATGGTGGGGGGCATGAGCCACCTCATTGCACTGGATGCGGGAACAACTGGCGTGACGGCCCTTCTTTACGATGAAGGCCTCCGACCGATCAAGCGCGCATACACTGAATTTGACCAGTACTTTCCGAAACCAGGGTGGGTGGAGCACAGTGCTGATGACATCAGGAGGGCGGTGGACTTCACGCTGAAGGAGCTACTGCAAGGCTTCCCTGGAGACGTGGTTGGACTTGGCGTCGCCAACCAGCGGGAAACGGTTTTTCCTCTTCAGCGTCAGACGGGTCAGGCCTTGGGCCGCGGAATCGTTTGGCAGGATCGCAGGACGCAACCTCGCTGTGCAGAACTGCGCCGAAGGGGTTTGGAACCCATGATTCGCAGCAAGACAGGATTGCTGCTCGATCCGTATTTCAGTGCGACAAAAATGCAATGGATGCTGGAGGAAATGCCAGAGGTGCGAGCTGCCGCAGACCAGGGAGACTTGGTTTTCGCGACGGTAGACACCTTAGTGGCGCAGCACTTGGTGGGCGGGCAACATTGGGTGACCGAGAGGACCAACGCTTGCCGCACCCTGTTGTTCAATTTAGAGGAGCAGGGCTACGACAGCGAACTGTGCAAAGTGTTCTCAATACCCCAGGACTGTCTCCCCGAGCTTCGGCCTTCCGCAGGTAGTTTTGGATTGGCAAAGCTACCGGGGGGGCGCGAGGTGCCGATCCTCGGCATGATTGGAGACCAACAAGCCGCATTGCTTGGACAGGCTTGTTGGCGGTCTGGTGACTTCAAGACGACCTATGGCACGGGGTGTTTTTTGGTTCTGAATACAGGGGCCGTGCGGGTGGAATCGAAGGGCGGTTTACTGACTACGGCCGCGCTGGACAGCGCGGGGCAGCCTTGCTTCGCCTTGGAGGGGTCGGTCCTGTCCGGTGGTTTGATCCTCCAATGGCTGCGCGACGGCCTTGGCATACTGGAATCCGCGTCGGATTCCGAGGCCTTGGCCCGTTCCGTTGAGGACAACGGTGGCGTGACCTTAGTACCCGCATTCGCTGGTCTGGGAGCGCCCCATTGGGATGCGGATGCGAGGGCTGCACTCTTGGGTATGACCCGTGGCACCCATCGGGGGCATATCGCCAGGGCCGCATTGGAAGCGATCGCATTGCAATGTGCGGACATCATCGACTTGCTGCGCACCGAGACCGGGCTGAAGATCGAGTCACTTAAGGTGGATGGCGGAGCGGTTCAAAACGACCTGCTCATGCAAATGCAGGCCGACATCGCGGGGGTCGAGGTTTTGCGGTCTGCAGACATCGAAGCGACGGCAAGGGGGGCAGCTGCGCTGGCGGGCTTGGGCGCGGGGCTGTGGAAAGACCTGTCCGAAGTGGAGGTGTTCCAGGAGGGCGGAACCCGATTCTTACCAGGCYTAGRGRCTTCCGCAGTAGGYGYMTTGCGCGATCAATGGGCACGTTCCTTRGAGCGKRTCAAAACGAARTAAGCCYCACWAWRGARTCACGGTCGATTGCGTCGGTTTCGTTCGGTCAGAGGCATGGGTTGGTGGGCYCCCGGGCGYGTTCGCCAGCGCGGTTGATACCAAGCCCATTGCTCGGGGGTTTCTCGAATCCAGCCCTCAAAAGTCGCGTTGAGATCGGTGAGGATTTGGGTCTTGGCCTGGGCTTTGGTGAGTTCCAAATCCCACTGCAGGCCAGGATCAAAGAGAATTGTGTAGCGCTCCGGGTGCTCCCGGGTACGCACGCAGCGCACCGGAATAATGGGCGCCTTAGAGGCTCTTGCTAGCGCGGCGGGGGCCGTCATCGTGAGGGCCAGTCGACCAAAGAATGGCAAGAACTCTCCGTCCAGGCGTTTGACGTCGAGGTCGCAAACAAGGCCCAGCACCTGTCCATCCTTCAGTACACGCAAAAGGCGTTTGGGGTGGGAGTCCTGGGGCAATGTGGTGACGCCGGTGCGTTCCCGCATGTTCACAATCCAAGAGGCGGAGATGTCGCGTTCACGAAAGCGACCGACGACGGCGCCGTGCACTCCGATGTGTGCCAAGGCCGCCGCAATCAATTCCCAGTTGCCCAAGTGTGCGGTAGCCAGGATCACACCCTGCCCCCGGGCCAGGGCCCGATGGAGATGTTTGATCGATTCATCCACGTGTACGTGGCGATCGAACCAAGCGGATCTGCGAGCGGAACTGGCCCGCGAAAAGAATGCGGCCTCAGCGGTCATGCGGGCTGCATGTTTGAATACACCCCGGTGGCATGCACGCAGCTCTTGCGGGGACAGGGTCTCGCCGAGGGCCTGCTCGAGATTGCTGGTTGCTATTGAACCCACCGAGCTGAACCTCGCCAGAAATGCGGGCGCGAGCAGGATACGTGTTGTCCAGGTGGAAGGCAGGGCACCGAGCAAGCAGGCTGCGCCGGAGAACATGTTGTTGCGGATGAATCTCCTGACGGCCTTGCGCACCGGAAGGGGTTTTTCCATGACGCGATTCGGCGTGAATTCAGATCCCATTGAGCACGCTCCTCAATTCTAGAAGCAGCTGTCTGGTGGCTCCCACTTGAGCTAGGTACGCGTCGATGAAGGGGGGCGTTGGGGACGGAAGCCAAGTGGGGAGGGCAATCTCAAGTAGGGGGGCCGGGAGGTCCGAACCTAGTTGGATCTTAGCAGGGTCGAGCAGTACGTAGCCGGCAGGGTC
>JAESRM010000343.1 GCA_016764635.1 Planctomycetota bacterium | reverse complement strand
TTCGATCAAGCCCCGCCCCAGGAACTCGACCCTGTCGTGAAAACGGAACCGAGCGAACTCTCTCCTGAGCCCATCGAAACCGAAACGTCTAGCGACTCGGAAGAGGCAGGGGACGCCGAAGTACCGGTTGCTGACCGGGTGCTGCCCGCAGAGACCGTTCCGGATCCGGTCGCCCCCGCCCCCTCTCCCGAGATCGAGAGTTGGACCCCGTTCGCCCAGCCCGAGTTTTGTCCGGAGCCGCGCTACCCGAGCAAGGCCCGCAGGCGCAAGCAGGAAGGCGTTGTCGTATTGCTCCTAACCGTGGCCGCGGATGGTCAGGTCCTGGACGTACAAGTGACCGAGTCCAGCGGTTACAGCGTGCTCGACAAAGCGGCCCTGAAAGCCCTGGCCACTTGGCGCTTCCGCCGCGCGCCGGGTTCCTGGATCGGTACTTCAACCCAAGTCCGCCGGCGCATCGTCTTCCGCATTCCGAAGTAGCACGACCAGGCGACCCAACGGCAAAAGGCTCGCCGATGTCGAAAACCTAGCCCACTTGGTAGTCTGCCCGGATGAGGACCCAACGCATTCATTGACATGGCAGAACCCTTCAAGAATTGGATCAACGATTCCGTGGCAGAGTGGCTTGGAGCGCGAGTGCTCGATGTTTGGCCCGCATTTTCCGTGCAGGCTTACGCGGGCTCATACCAGGGGCGCTTGCAAGCTTTGGAACTAAAAGCCCGGGCCCAACTCGTGGGGGAGTGCCTGCGCAAGGCCCTACCGGCGGACATGGGCCAGGCCCTCACCATTCTGACCGATGCGATCTGCGCGACCCCGGAGGTCACGGTCGATGACATGCAGGGCGGCTGGCCCATGTTCCCCATCAATTCGCTGGTCGCCACCTACGGGCTCGACCACCCAGAACTCTCGCTGATCCTGCTCTTCGAGGTCACCAAGCGTTTCACCTCCGAGTTTGGCATACGTCCCTTCCTAGAGCAGCACACCGAACTCACCTTGGACCAACTGCATATCTGGGCGAGCGATGAAAACGTGCACGTGCGGCGCTTGGTATCAGAGGGTTCCCGCCCACGTTTGCCATGGGCGCCGCAAATCAAGGCCTTCATGGTCGATCCTGCTCCGGTCTTCGAGTTGCTTGAAAAGTTGAAAGACGACCCGGAAGAATACGTGCGCCGCTCGGTGGCCAATAATCTGAATGACATTTGCAAGGACCACCCGGCCGCCATGCTGCAAGTGGTTGAAGCCTGGTCCAAGGACGCCTCGCCCGAGCGCAAAAAACTCATCCGCCACGCCTGCCGTACCCTGATAAAAGCGGGCGACCCAAAGTGCCTCGAGATCCTAGGCTTCGCGCCGCCCGAACTCGATGAAGTTCAAATGGTTCTCTCCACCGACAAGCTCACGCTGGGCGAGAAACTTTCGATCGAATTGCAATTGCTATCGACCTGCAATTCCACTCAGGACCTCATCGTCGACTATCGCTTCCACTGGATAAAGGCCAATGGAAAGCCCAGCGCCCGGGTCCACAAAGGCAGCCAAGTCGCACTCGCCGCAGGTGACCGCCGAACCATCAAGCACACTTTTCACATCAAACCCATCACAACCCGACGCTACTATTCGGGTCGTACGTTGGTGGAACTGCTGATCAATGGTCAGAAGATAGCTTCCGGGGAGTTCCACATGCTCGTACCCGATTCGGAGTAGTTGCGTTCGAGCGTGCGGGAGTGGGTAGCACGGAGGGGCTTTTGCATGGATCTCAAATCCAGTCACTAAGGGCTTAGGCAGTAGCTGGCGTTGCCATTCTTCATCTGAGATCCGTGGCATTTTCTCTCAGGTTGATAGGAACTGCAAAGGGTCGGCCGGGGAATCATTTTCGTGCGACACTTCAAGTGTGGGCCCTACAACCGGGGACCGATGACAATGCACTTGGAGGAAACATGATCGATGAACACAACGGCGAAGAGCGGGCTGGTCCGCTCACAACGAAGCAGCGTGTGAACGAAGTGTTCGCGAGTCATACGCTCCGCATTGTCCGTGAGTTGCACACTGTATTGGAAGGAGACTCCGGCCCACTAACCCTGAAAGAACGGAAGCGGGTCACATCCATAACCCATCAGATCAAGGGATCCGCAGGCTGTTACGGGTTTCCTGAGCTAGGGAGGGTTGCCGCGCAAATGCACGCGCTGGTCGAGCGCAACGCGGGTAGGGCGCAGTTGTCCGCACGCTGCAGCGAGCTCTCAAAACTTTCCACAGGGATCCGACCCAGCCTTGAAGAGCGGGGTACTCTTTCTCTCACGGGGGAAGGACCCTTCCGGATCGCCCTGGTGGAGGACGATCCAAGTATTTCAGTCCTTCTTGAAATGTGTTTGCAGGACTCTGGATTCCGAGTGGATTCCTTCGCAGACGGGGCTGTAGCGTTGGCTGAATTGCAATCTGGACTCGATCCGGATTTGATCATTCTTGACCTCATGCTACCGGGCGCATCGGGCCGGGAAATCATTGGGGCGGTTCGTCAAGCCGATGGGTTGAGCGGGCCTCCGATCGTTGTTCTTTCAGCGAGCGCAGTACCTCAAGGCCCGAATGGAGGCCATATAGAGGGGGCCCAAGCATTCCTCCAGAAACCCTTTCGAATGAATGATCTCCAAAAGATCATCACGGAACTTCTTTGCAAAGAGTGAATATATGAGTGAATCCGGTGCCCTACTGATTGTCGATGACGACCCTACAATCCTTGCATTGATAGAATACGAATTACAGCAGGTTGGAATCGCTGTACGAACGACAACTTCTGGTGAGGAGGCACTCGCGTTGCTGGCCGAATGGAGGCCGAGTGCACTTGTTCTTGACTTGGGTCTGCCAGACATGCGGGGACAAGACGTGCTGGCCCAGGCGCACGCACGCTTCCCTAGCCTACCGATCATCGTAGTGACCGGGAACGAGAGTTTGCATGTGGCCGTGGAATGCATGAAGGCTGGAGCCTGCGACTTCCTGCAGAAACCCTTTACCTCCGCGCGCTTGCTCGCGCTGCTGCGCAGCGCCCATGAACGTGGGCAGCTTCGCGCTCGATTGGCGGAAGCCAAAGGGACCAGTGGAGTCCCGAGCATTCAGGGCACCTCTCCTGCGATCCTCAAGTCCATTCGGATGTTGAAGCGTGCGCTCGGTTCGGACCTCACCGTGCTGCTCGAAGGGGAAAGTGGCACCGGAAAAGAATTGTTCGCGAGAGCTCTGCACGACGAATCCGCAAGGAAACTAGGACCCTTTGTAGCGATCAACTGCGGTTCGATTCCCGAGGATCTGATCGACTCTGAGCTCTTCGGACACGTGGCCGGCGCGTTCACCGGGGCGCATCAAAAGCGCATGGGGCTGGTGCAGCGCGCCAATGGAGGCACCTTGTTCCTGGATGAGATAGGCGAGCTGAGCTTGCGACTGCAAGTGCGGTTGTTGCGCGTCCTGCAAGAAAGAAAGGTACGCCCGGTTGGATCCAATGATCCCGTGCCCGTGGACATACGTGTGATCGCGGCTACGAATCGTGTCCTAGAGAAGGAGGTTCGAAAGGGAGCCTTCCGCGAGGACTTGTACTACCGGCTCGCAGAGTATCCCATCCATATACCACCCCTTCGCGAGCGCGATGGTGATGCCCTGCTGCTTGCGGAGCACTTCTTATCACAACATGCGGCCGAGTCCACTGAGGGAGCGGGGTTGACGTTCTCGAAAGAAGCCCGTGATTCGATCGACTGCTACACCTGGCCCGGCAATGTCCGACAGTTGGAGAGCATGGTGCGAAGGGCCGTGCTACTGGCTGAAGGGCCTGAGATCACGATGGATGAGATGCCCGACGAACTCGTTGTCGCTCTACACGACTCCGCGCCCAATGATCCAGAGAAGGCAGGCGAAGCGAGCCTCGACAGCTGCGGAGAGCTAGGCAATATCAAGACAATGGCGGTGGAGGAGCAAGGGATATTGATCCGTGCGTTGAACATTACCCATTGGAATGTGGAAGAGGCCGCGCGTCGCCTCGGCATTGGCCGCGCCACGGTGTACCGCCGCATCCAGACCTATTCGCTGACCCGAACGAAACCCGTAGAAACCAAAATCAAATGAACGACCACAACTCATACTCTGACACGGCCCTGATTCTCGTTGGGTACCAAAACGATTACTTCGCGGAAGATGGCGTGCTCCATGGTGTCGTAAGCGAGGCTCTTCAAGAAGGCAAAACGCTCGAGAATACCTGCCGCCTTTTGCAAGCCGTGCGATCCACCGAGATGACGATTCTCTCCACACCGATTCTCTTTACCGAGGACTTCAGGGAGGTCATTGACCCGGTAGGCATTCTCAAAACCATAGTAGAAGTGGGAGCCTTTCGCCGGGGGACGCATGGGGCGAAGACCATCGAAGCCATCCAGGATTATGGGGATCGGATCATCGAGATCCCAGGCAAACGTGGTTTGGACGCGTTCTCAAATACCGAGCTCGAGAGTACATTGCGCCAAAAGGGAATTCGGAATGTCATCATCGCGGGCATCGTCACGTCACTTTGCGTGGATTCCACGGCCAGGCGTGCCTTTGAACTTGGAYTCAAAGTTCACATCCTCAAGGACTGCACTTCTGGCCGAACCGCATTCGAGCAGAACTTCTATTGCGAAGAGGTGTTCCCTCTCTATACGAAGGTTATTGATTCGGAGGATCTTATAGCCAAGGCCCGCACGAGCGTTTCATGACAGGGCGTGAAGAATCCGAAATCCGCCAGCGCGAGTTGGTCGCCCAGATTCAGCACCGGTTGCTCGAAAAACTTGCCGAAACCGGGGCGCAGTATAGGGGGATGATTGAAAGCCTGCGTGAGGTCGTACTGTGTGCGGACATCACGGGGAAACTGCTATTCCTCAACATGGCTTGGAGCCAAATTCTGGGCCACGACGTGGCTGAATCTATAGGAAAGAACATCGCTGAATTCGTGGTTCCTGCAGATGGGGCTCGCATGCTCAAGCTTGTAACGGCGCTCGAGGCGGACGAGGAGTTCCAGTTTGGCGAAGTGTACAGCCTGGTTTCGGCGAGTGGGCAGATCAAGCGGCTCCTCGTTGCCGGCCGAGGGCGCCGGGGAGCTCATGCGATTGCAATCTTCCGGGATGTGACGGACGACGAACGCATACGAGGGGAGTTGAGTGCSGCCACGGTGGCCTTGCGCGAGCAAGGGGAACTTCTTGCCGAGCAACGCAGGCACACATCGCTGACGTTAGAAGGCGTGTCTGACGGAATTATACTCGTGGACAAGAAAGACCGGGTTTACTTCGCGAACCTAGCGGCACGGGGCATGTTGGGCTTGGACAATTATGGGCAAGACCATGGCGGAACACAGCTTTCCGATGTTCTCGCGGGGGCCGGGCTCCAGGAAACTCTCTTGCTATGCGGCGGTCGCGCCAGTGGTTTGGTCGATCGAGACTGGGTGTTAGGCAATGACGGGGCGGTCGTACTCAATGTCAAGACCACCCGAACTTTGGATGAAGAAGGTGGTGTAGCGGGTCACGTCATTACGCTGAGGGACGTCACCAGAGAACGCGAAATGGATCGCATGAAGTCCGACTTTGTAGCGTCCTGCTCGCACGAACTGCGCACCCCGCTCACATCGATCATGGGGTTCAGCCAGAGACTGGTGTCGAACCCTGGGCTGTCCACCGAACAGCGCACACAGTGCCTGGGAATCATCCTTGAGCAGTCTGAAAGACTGAAATCTTTGATCGACGGCTTGCTGGATCTGAGTCGGATCGATTCGGGTGAATTTGGAATCAAACCGAAGATCGTGAAAGTGGGGGACATGCTCGTGGGTTGTTTACAAGCGGTCGAGACCTTCGGTCTCTCTGCGGGTGTCAAAGTCGGGCTTGAGGTCAACATCATGCAGACGACCGCGGTACTCGACGAGAAGCTGACCGCCCTGGCCGTCGACAACTTGCTCCGCAACGCTATCAAGTTCTCGCAGCCCGGGCAGAGCGTGCTACTGAGCGTGAGTCGCAAGGGGGGTGAGTTGTTGTTGGCTGTGCGCGATGAAGGCATGGGGATCGCCAAGGAACACCTAGAACGCATCTTCGATCGTTTCTATCGGGTCCCGATGCCCGACAAAGAAATCCCTGGGACAGGGTTTGGTTTGGCTATCGTGCGCGAAGTCGCCGAGCGCCACGGGGGTTACGTTGGAGTTCAGAGCAAACCTGAATACGGTTCTACGTTCACTCTGCATTTGAGAGCTTGATCGTGCGCGCATTGTTGCGCGGCAGTTTGGGGTGACTTCCGAGTGGGGTGGGTGCCCCGCTTTGACTTTGCACGGGTTGGAAATGGCTGCGGTTCTTTGTGAACTTTCGCAAGGAGAAACGACCGGGATCAACGCGGGACCCGGGCTGAGAATCGGCGAACGTGAGTGTACTTCGGGGCCCTCGCAGCACCCGAGAGGCTGGATCCGGCCGTGGCATGGAACTTGCTTTCCGGGTGTTGCATGTGGGCCTGCCGCGCCTACTTCGCAACATTCGACGAACCCAAACCAAAGGAATGGCATGGCATCTTCAGAACCATTGAGAGAGCGAGACGCGCCTCGGAATCCAAGCAACCCGCTCCACCATCGCCGCCGGGATGACATGTCTTTTGGCCGGGAGTCATGGCCCGAGGCTAGATCCCAGGCGGAAAGCGACCCGCCCCTTATGCAAAGGAGTCTAGTGGAAACCAAACCATGCAAAGCCCTGCTGGACTTGAGTTTTGTGGTCCCCGTTCTGGATGAAATCGAGACCCTGGAAGCGTTGTATGTGGCCATTGCAGCGGAATGCAGCGCACTCTACAAGAGCTTTGAAGTGGTCTTCATCGACGATGGAAGCAAGGATGCCTCCTGGGAACGGATCAAGGAACTATGCCGCCGTTTCCCAGCGCAGGTGACCGGCATTCGGCTGCGCAAGAACTGCGGCAAGGCCAGCGCACTATCGGTGGGTTTTGCCGCATCGAAAGGTGAAATCATCTTCACCATCGATGCSGATCTGCAGGATGACCCCAAGGAGATTCCGCGCTTCCTAGAGAAGCTGGCTGAAGGCCATGGTTTGGTGTGCGGTTGGAAACAGAAACGCCAGGACCCGTGGCACAAGGTCTACCCCAGTCGCGTTTTCAACCGATTGATCAGCATGGCCTCGGGTGTGAAACTGCACGATCATAACTGCGGATTCAAGTGCATGCCGATGGAGGTGGTTCGTCAGCTCAGACTCTACGGAGACATGCACCGCATGATTCCAGCCCAGATCGGGAACCTGGGCTACTCCTGCGTTGAGATTCCGGTGACCCACCACAAGCGGGATTTTGGCGTGAGCAAGTACGGGCCCTCCCGTTTCATTGCTGGTTTTGTCGATACGCTGACCGTCTTTTACCTGCGTCGCTTCGCCCAGCGCCCGGCGCACCTGGTGGTCTCCATAGCCATCATGGCTTTCTCCCTTGGATCGGCCATGTTGGCACTCGGGCTGGCCCGGGACATAGCCTCTGGAGAAGGCAAGGTACTGCTCGTTGTTGGCCCCCTGTTGATCATGGTGGCTCTCATTCTGTTCAGCAACGGATTCCTCGAGGAGCAGATGGTGTACGAATCCTTCAGTAAATCGTGGAAGCCGCCGGTCGCCGAGGAGGTGGATCACAAGGGTCCCCGGAGGATTGAGGATGATGCCCAGCAAACCGTGCGTAAGCCAAGGAGGCTGTCATGACACGGGTGTGCGTGGTCACTTCAACGTACGCCCGCCATCCCTCGGACTGCGCGGTTCCGTGGATGCGCGAAGCGATCAAGCGGCTGGTCGAAGCAGGCGACCAAGTCACGGTGTTCGCACCCTCCTTCGAAGGCTTGGGCAATCATTTCATCGACGATGTGAAGGTCGTGCGATTCCGGTACTTTCCTGCGAAGTGGGAGACACTGACCCACAACGAAGGAGCCCCCGCCAAAATTGCAAACCCACTGAAACAACTGCTCGCCATTCCCTACACCCTCTTTGGGATGTTGGCGATGCGTGCGTTGGTACGCAAGCAGGACTTCGATGTGATTCACGTGCATTGGCCCTTCCCGCACGCCTTCTTTGCCTGGGCCATCAAACGCATGAGCTCCGCCGCCGTCATAGGAAACTGCCATGGTGCGGAACTTGCTATCGGGAGAAGGAAGGCTTGGGTGCGAAGGGTTTTGCGCTGGAATCTCAACCAGGCTGATGAGCTCATCGCCAACAGCAACCACACCGCGGGTGAAATTCATAAGCTCTGCGGGCGAGTGGCCCACGTGATTCCCYTCGGAACCACTGTGGCCTTGAGGCCGCTTGGGGTCAGGCACAACCCCATCCCGGTGATTTTGTTCACAGGTCGACACATTCAGCGCAAGGGCATCGAGTATCTGATCCAGGCCATGCGCATTCTGCGGCGCAGTCGTGCCGTACGGCTGGTGATCACAGGCGACGGAGATCAGCGCGCGATGCTTGAGCGCTTGACCGCCGATCTCGAACTCGGGGGGAGCATCGAATTCAAGGGTTTCGTGAGCCCGGCCGAACTGTCGATCTTGTACTCCACCTGCGATGTGTATGTGCTCCCGTCGGTCTTTGACGACAGGGGCGATGCGGAAGGGCTAGGGGTGACCTCGATCGAGGCCTTCCTGAACGAGTGCCCGGTGGTGGCGACCGATGTGGGTGGGATCGTCGACGTGGTCCATCATGAAGAAACGGGACTGCTGGTACCCGAGAAGAATCCAGCAGCCATCGCTTCAGCGATTGCCCGATACTTGGACGACCCAGTATTTGCGAGACGCATGGCAAGGGCTGGCCGCCTCTTCGCCGAGGAACACTTCGATTGGGATCGCATCACCGAACAGGTCCAGGACATCTATGGGCTAGCCCGGGGCCTTTCACCCGCAAACCCCGAGTCTATGAATACGGGGCAAACCGATTTCGATGGGGGTGAGCAGAGTGTTCAGTAAACATCGGGCCTATCCAAAAGTCCTACGGGCCCTGCGGATCTTCATCTCGTGCGTCGTGGTGGCACTGCTGAGTCGATTCGCTTGGCAGGCCTTTCAGGATATTCCTACTGAGGATCTTCTTCGAGCGCGCTGGACTCAGCTTTGGGCATTGCTC
>JAESRM010000259.1 GCA_016764635.1 Planctomycetota bacterium | reverse complement strand
GGTCCCCGTAGATTGCAAATTGTATGCCAGGAAGGCCTTTGCCATAAGGGCTGCTCTTGGGCTTCAGCGCACGGTTTGGAGCTAAGCGGGTCCAATTCGGGCCCAGTAGAGTTACCCCCGGGTAACCCCGTATCAGATAGGTGCATCGGAGGGCGCGAATCGGCAGAATGGGCCCATGGGGAGACATCGCTTGGGGGGCATGCAATCCGTGGCCTGCTTGGTTTTGGCAGGGCTCGCGCTTTGGCCGGTCAAGCCCATCGACCGGGCGGTCGATTGGGTGGGGGCGCCTTCTCGTTTGTTGTTGCGGATGGGGGCTCCTCTTTGGGGCATGGGGCAGGTGCGCGCCGCGGATCCGGCGATGCAGGAGCAATGGGATTTGGAGCGGGAGGAGAGCGCAGACCTGGAGGATTGGGTCAGGGGCCAAGCCGTTCCCCAATCAGTACAGCTGGCCAGCGGCATCGCCTTGCACGCCGAAGCGGTGGGCCGTCCCAAGGGCCAACTCGATTCCCTACTGGTACGGGTTTGGCGCATTGGGATTGCCCAAGTCGGCCAACCCGTCACCACGGGCGACAACTTTGTAGGACTCGTGAGCAGGGTGGAGGAGCGCCGCGGGGAGCAAGGCGCCTTCGAGGATGTGACTGTGCAGTTGATCACCGCCAGCGAATCGCGCATCGGTGCGCAGGTTTTTGTGGAGGGCGACTGGAGCACGGGCTCTACGTTTGTGGTGGGCGGCTTGCTCGCTCCGGAGGACTTCGAACTGGGCCATGCACGGCAGGTCTTGGCAGTGCACCATCCTTCCAATCGGGACCTGGATCATGGCCGCGTACTGGTCAGTGAGACTGAGCGCAGCGGGCGCGACCAAGCGTGGTTGGCCAACGGGTTCCTACTCGGTCACTTGCGCAAAGCACCGCAGCCCGATGAAGCCACACGCATGGAGTTGCTCGGCGTTGTGCCCGGGGTGGACTTTGGGAGCGGGCTCTATCAGGTCCTGATCCATACGGGCCTAGACCCGGAGCAAGTCTTTGCGGCGGTGCCCGAGGGCGGCCAGCGAGGCACATGGATTTCGATCGAGCGCAGCCGCATGGTGGACGCGGCTCCCTGGCGCGAGGGCAGTAAATTGATGACCGGCTTCCTGGCCGGCGTTCAGGAAGACGCGGCCGTTGCGAGCGGAGTGCGCCTACTGGGGCGCGTGACTCGCACGGGCCCTTTCACGGCGGATGTGGCCGGTTTGGGCGACCGTGGTTTCAATGTGCCCGCGCTCGCGCTTTGGCTCGACGTAGGCAGGTCTGACAGGACCCATGTGCTCGGTCGCTTGGTGAGTGCCGGGCGCAATGAATCCGGGCAGTTGCTCATGGTTTGGCAAGCCACCTTACCGTTGGATGGGGAAGGACCGGAGCGCGCAAACTTGTACACAGGCTCTGGCGATCCGGGCGTGCCGCGGGGCTTGCTGATCGGCGAAGCTTGGCTGCCCGTGGGCCCGGGCCCGCATGTTTTGATTGTGGAGCCGCCGCCCGACAGTCGAGTCCTGCAGGATGTCTCCCTGTTCCAGTTCGAAGGTCCTTCCCGTTTAGTGAGGCGGAGCAAATGAGATCCTCCCGYCTGATCTCCTGGAGCATGYTGGCCTTTTGGTCTGCGCTGATGCTCAGCCTGCAGTTGGTGCTCGTTTACCGTATTTATCCGGGAAGCGCAGCCAAGTACTTCTTGATGCCCGACTTGACCATCGCCCTGGCGGTGGCGTTGTCCGTACGGGTTCCGCGTCGCGAAATTCTTTCGGTGGCGGTCGTGATGGCGGTCGTGCGTATCGCGTTCACTACGGATCCGCCCGTGGCCATCCTGGCAGCCTTCCTAGCGATTTCCTTGTTGGTCGAAGGTTTGCGCAAGGGCATCGACGTGGGGGGCGTATTGCCCCGCACCGTGATCGCTTTTGTGTGCACGGCAGGCATGTCCATCTGGGGCCACATGGTCTTGCAAGCGCGCAGTCGCGGGGTCACCGGGGCGAATTTCGGTGGGGATGAATTCTACCCATTGCTCGGAGCGGCCATGCCGGCCGCTCTGATGACCTGCATGCTCGTCGGCATGTTTGGTGTCCTTCTGGCGCGTCTGCCAGGCCTTTCACCCCTCTACCAGAGACCCAGGATTTAATGCTTCGTCGTTTTGCTGTTCCCATGGCGATTGTGTGCCTCGCCCTCCTGTTTCTGCTCACTCGCTTGTACGAGGTGAGTGTGGGGGAGCATGACATCTGGGCCCGCGAAGCGGCCAGCTTGGAGCGCAGTTCGCACCGGGTTCCGTTCCGCCGCGGCGACATCCTCGATCGGCAGGGGCGCACTTGGGTGACCGACCAGGTGGGTTACGAGATCGATTTCGTTTGGCGCGATTTCAGGAGGGGCCATCCCCTCGGAAACATCGTGCAGCTCATGTCCCTGACCCTGATGAGGCCGGTGGGGCTGCAGGAGGTAGCGGGCGCTGATGCGGCCCTGTGGGCGGGCCATTTGACCGCGCTTTCCCCTGACCAAATTCGAGAGTTTGGCCGCGGAGGCATCCTGGTCGTGGGCGGCGTTGAGATTCAGGCCTTGCCCGAGAAAGATCGCCGGGGAGCAAGGCGTGAGGAGCGCAGACCCGCCCGGGCCCAAGCCTTGCGCTATTATATCGAGCGCCTCATGAACGTTTCGCGCAAGGAGTGGCAAGCCCTACGAGACCTACGCGATTCGGACCGTTCGGACGAATCCTATGCACACCTCGTGGCCGGGCTGCGCCGTCGCGACGACGAGGCCTTTGGTTCTTCCGTGCAGCGCCTGGGCCGGGAGCTCAGGGAGCGGGTGGACCGCTCGATTTTGCACCTGGAGGAACTCGGAAAACTGGTGGACTGGCCCTCTGCAGAGGATGGGGAGCCGCTTCCTGATACGAACTTGCAGCGTGTTGTGCAAGTGCTGGATCAGGCCCGCGTGCAATCCGAAAATCGTGCAGCCGATCGCCTGTTCTTTATCGCCGCTGGTTTTCCTGCGCGTAGCCTGTCCCCGAAAAACTTACGGCGCTTTGATCTGGGCTGGTTGCAGAAGTGCTTATATTGGGATGCGGCACGGCTTGAGTCGTGGCGTTTGGAGCGCGGTGGACAGTATGGGAGCGACGTGGATCGCTTTGTGGCGGGCTATGTGTTTGCGCGCATGCAGCTTGCGCCTGGGGAGTTGGCCGACCGGGTCCTGGACGCACTGGCCCACGAATTCGTACATGCGAGCGACCGCTCGGATCCTCGAGAGGATTTGGTCACACCTTGGCGCACTGCCGATCATCTGCGCATCCTGGCGGATTTGCCGCTTATCTTGGAAGACTGGGAGTCGAGCGAAGCCCAGATATCTCGGGCCCTTCCGTTTCAAAATCCAGAGTTGCGCAGCACGGGGTTGGCGGATCTGGAGTTACTCAAAGCACATTTGCGGCCGCAAATGTCGACCTTCGGCGGGCGAGCGGGTTTGGAGCGTTTGACCCGTGCGCTTTTGTCTTTGCCGGGCAAGGGAGCGGCGCGGCGGACGGACTGGCGTCCCGGCGAATTGGAACCGATCAAAGAAGTTTTACTGGCTTGGAATGAACGCTTGGATTTCGAGGTTGGCGAGCTCTTGAGGGCCATGCCCCAGCCCGTCCTCTTTCATGCGAATCGCGTGCGTGGAGCCCTTGAGGATCGCGATCACGTGATCAAGGACATGAGTTCACGCCCCCTGACCTTCACCAGCAATCCGAGTGACGAGCTGGTGCACCACGTGGAGCGCTACCGCAGCGACTATGTGGGGTTGCAAGTGCGCAGCGTGTTCTATCGCTCTCCCATAGCCATGGGTTCTTTGGAGAATCCAGACGAGCCCGAGCGCCTTTTGGCAGCCAACTGGATCGGGAGTGTGCGCTCCCCCAAATTGGTTTCCTTATTGGAGCGCAGCGGGCAGGAGGCCCAAGCGCGAGACATTTGGCGTAAGGTGGAATTGGACGAAGAGGATCGCAGCTTCGTGACCGAGGCCGCCGCCGATAGTTTTTTGCCCAGCCAGACCATTGGCGGCAGTGGAATCGAAGGTTACTTCGACCAGGAACTGCGTGGGCGAAACGGTTTTCGTGAAGTGATCGGGTTGCAGCAGAGCAGCGGGGTCAACGGGCGTCGGGCCATGTATCTAGAACCGCAAGATGGTTCCAATGTGCGTTTGACTTTGGACTTGGACATGCAGCGGGCTGCTGAGGAGGTCGTCAACCATCCCGACTTCTCCGGCGTCACCGACTATAAAATCGACGACATTTGGATGAACAATCCGGTGGGAGCCCTGATTGCGATCACCCCCGACGGTCAAGTCTTGGCGGCCGCGTCGGCGCCCACCATGGCCTCGGAGCCGGGCCGATACCAAGACGGCCAACGCGCCATGGCGATCGATCGTGTCCTGCGCATGCCCACGTTCCTGCCGCCGGGGTCTGTCATGAAGCCGATGGTAGCCGCTTGGGGTTTGCAATTCCTGGGCTTGAATCCCGACCAGCCGCGCGTCCTGTGCAGCCAGAAATCGCACTTCAAAAAGGGCTGGGCTGCGGGTTACGGCGTCGTGCGTTGCCACAATTCTGCAGGCCACTCATCCCAGCGCAACGGGGACAACGGGTTGCTCGACATTGACCTGCAATTTGCGATGCGTGTTTCTTGCAACACCTACTTCGCTCAGTTGGGGCATACCCTTTACGACGAAGGTGAATTTCAAAAGATGTTCAAGGCCTTCGGTATTGGCGAGCGCACGGGAATTCTCGGGTTGGACCGCAGGGGCCGCTCGGGTTGGCGCGAAGACTATCGGTATGGGGAGTTGGCCTCTTACGGCCCCGATCAACGGCAGCGCTTGGCCAATGGTCTTTCACACGTGAACACGACTCCCATGCAAATGGTGCGAGCCTACGCGGGTCTGGCTACAGGCATACTTCCGAACATTCGGGTCGTGCACTCGATAGGCGGCCGCGAACTGGTGTCCGAAGGCCAGCGCTTGCCTATCGATCGCCACAACCTAAACGTGGTGCATTCGGCCATGGAGGCGGTCGTGACCAAAAACGGGGGCTCCGCTTTTACTAAAGGGCTGAGCGTAAGCGACATCGGTGTGCGCTTCATTTGCAAGACTGGCAGTGCGGACTACATCAGTAAGGCCGAGGGGGCCATGGTTCCCCTTCATGATGCGAACCACCGCGTGGTCGATTTTGTCCCGGGCACTCGCAAGCACACCTGGGTGGTGGGCTGGCTCCCGGCGGACAATCCGAAGTTGGTGGTGGCGGCTTTCGTACACGACACATCCACGACCTCAAGCCACAGTTCGGTCTATCTGATGTCCCAGTTTCTTCGGCGTCCCGAGATTCAAGCCTACTTGGAGAGCGTGCGATGAGCTTGTACTCCAACAAGTCCTCCGGGCGCTCGGCCTGGTCCTTGTCGAATGTGCGCTGGTTCGCGATGGACTGGCACATTTTTATTCTGGCAGGCATCCTGTTGGGGGCGGGCATGTTGTTCCTGGGTGCCATGGACGGTGCCGACGATGCTCACCTGCGCCTGGCGGGCGGAGTGAATTACAGCGGTCACCGGGAAAAGGTTCTCCTGACCTTGCCGTTGATTTTTGTGGGCATGCTGCTCAGGCCCGGTTGGGTCAAGCGCTACTCGCCCTTGCTCTATACCGGGTCCATCGCATTGCTTTTTGCTGTCATGTTCGTGGGCAACGAGCGCAACAACGCACGGCGCTGGATTCAATTGCCCAAGTTTGATCTGCAACCCTCCGAACTGGCCAAGCTGGGTCTGATTCTAATCCTGGCGCGCCTGCTTGCTTCGAACCGCTTGGAGCGAGGTAGGGACTGGATCCTTCCCCTGGCCGTGGCGGCCCTGCCCATGTTGCTCGTGGCTGTCCAGCCGGATCTAGGCACGGCCATGACCTTGATCCCCATCACCCTAGGCATGCTGTATTTGGCGGGGGCCCGAGCTTCCGTGCTCTGTGGTTTCGTACTGTGCGGGGTGCTGATGGGCGTGGGCGCCCATAGCGCGGGCTTGGTGAAGGATTATCAGTGGCGCCGGGTGGAAACTTGGGCTGCCTCGTACCAGCCCGATGACTTGATCGCCATGAGAAACGGGTCGGGATACCACCAATACCAGTCGCGTTTGACGATTGGCAACGGGGGCCTTTGGGGGCGAGGCTTGGGCCAAGGCGTGGCGAATAGCGCGGGACACTTGCCCGAACGGGACAGCGACTCGATCTTTGCGGTGATTGCGGAGGAAGGGGGCTTCTTAGGCGCTGCGCTCCTGCTGGTCTTGTACTCAGCCTTGGTCCTGTTCCTGATGCTCAGTGCGGCCAGTCTGCGAGACCGCTTCAGTCGCCTGGTGGTGGGGGGCATCGCAATCTACTTTGGTGCCCACGTTTTTATCCACGTGGCGGTGAATGTGGGACTGCTGCCCATGACCGGTTTGACCTTGCCACTGATTTCCGCGGGAGGCTCGTCATTGCTGACCACTTTCTTGGCCCTGGGGTTGGCCCTCGGATTGGGCTCCCATCACCAGCGTAACTTGGATCAGGACGCCTTCCGGAGTTATTGACCCGTGGCCTCGCATACCCAAAAGACCCGCAGAGAAATCGTCATGTCATGGATTCTGAAAACCTGCTTGGCACTGATCACCTTAGTGGGCGTGGCCTATTGGAATTTGCCCCGCTGGATCTCAATTTTTGCAGGCGCCTCGGAATGGACGGTGTTGCAAGGCGAATCGCTCTCTCCGGAGGCTGAGGCCTTTTTGGAACCCCTGCTGAAGGGCCTGCGCGGGCACGAATTGATCGATGTTCACATGCACTTGGCAGGTCGTGGATTGGGCAGCGATTGCTGGGTCAATCCGCGCATGCTTTCGCGCCGGTACCCTGGTGCTTGGGGACGCTTCCAGGCCTACCTGTCGGCGGGTCATTTGTCCGAGCAAGATCCGGATCCCCTGTTCGCTCAAGGCGCGATCCGTTTGGCAGCGGCTTTGCCCATTCCCGGCCAGTTTCACATGCTGGCCTTCGATTACGCCTGCGATGGGGAGGGGCAACCCCTGCCCGAATTTTCGGCGTTCCACGTGCCCGATGCATACGCGATCGAGACGACTGGAAATGCGGGCCCACGCTTTCATCCTGTGGTCTCCATTCATCCGGCGCGGTCGGATGCGATCGAGCGCCTGGGTGAAGCGGCAGCGGCGGGCGGAGTGCTGGTCAAGTGGCTGCCGAGCGCGCAAAACATCGATCCGGACAACCCCGCATGGGGTCCGTTCTATGCGGAGATGAAGCGCTTGGGCATGATCCTGCTGGTGCATTGTGGCCGTGAGGAGGCCATGGAAACCGGCGATTGGGGGCACCTTGCCAATCCGCTGCGACTGCGCCGGCCGCTTGGAATGGGGCTGCGCATCATAGTGGCCCATTGCGCCACCACCGGGCTTGGAAAGGACTTGGATGAACCGGGCGCGCCGGACCAGCCCAACTTCAAACTCTGGCTGCGCTTGATGGATGAGCCCCAGTATGAAGGGTTGCTGTTTGGGGATATTTCGACCCTGACCCAGGTCAATCACTTCGAGCACGGTTTGTTGGAATTGCTCGAGCGTCAGGATTTACACGCGCGACTTCTCAATGGCAGCGACTGGCCGTTGCCGGGTATCCACATTCTCTATCAGCTAAAACCACTGGTCCTAAAAGGGCTCATCAATGCGGAAGATATGGGGCCGCTGAAGGAGCTCTACCTGTTCAATCCATTGCTGTTTGATCTCGCCCTTAAACGCGCGCTTCATCACCCTAAGACTACGGCCCGTTTTTCCGATAGCGTGTTCCTAACCCGCCCTGATTTGGGCTTATAGGGGGTCGCCATTTCGCGAATCCTGCGAATGGCCTTGGGGAGGGAATAGTTTTTTTGAATTGCGTGGCGGACGGACTCCATTTTTGCGTATTTAGGGATGATAAGGTGCTCGCCCTTTTCGATCCACGCCTGCCTGCCGCACGCATGATCATGAATACAGCAATTAGACAGCAACCTCTCTGGCAGCCTCCCGGCCACGTGGCACCGCACATGACGATCCCCTTCCTATTTGCAAAATGCGCGAGCTTCTGGCTCGTTGGATTTGGGCTTCTAGCGATCTGTTGCTGAACCGATGACTCGAAAGCGCTTGCTGGATTTCGAGCCGCGTGGTTTACTCTGTTATTGAGCTTTCTAGCGCGGAGTACCCAATGGATATGAAACCCCGATTCGGGCGAATGTTTGCCCTGTTGCCCTTTTTGTTGTTGTTTGCACTGGCCGGGTTTGCGGAGGGTCAAGGGCTTTCCAAGACCCTCTATAAGGACAGGGTCAATGGCTTCAAGTTTCGCCCGCCCAGTAAGTATGACACCGTTCCTGCCAGGGATGATCTGCAGGCACTTGGCATCCTGAGTTGGATGGATAGCCAGGTTGAGGAGTCGGGCGGCATCGTGATCGTTATCAGGTTGGATGATGCGCATGGACGTGCGGGCGGCCCTTATAAGGCTAAGAGCTCGAAGAAAAGCAAACGGGGCAAATCACGTGTTAGGGGCCGGCGCCCGGCCCTCACCGATTTCCTTTCGGTGGCCTTCGATGGTCTCTTCCGGTCCAAAATCCCCATGGAGGAGCGTGCTTTCAAATTGAAGGGCGTGCAAGGCCTGCACCGGAAGTGGAGGATGGGGCTGTCCGTGCTCGACGCGTATACATACAAAGGATCCCAAGCGGATATCCACCTGCTGTACTTTGTGGATCAGGCATTCGCGCGGTCGAAGTCCGGAAAGAAATGGCCTGGCATGCATGTGAAGAGTGGGCGATCATTCGAAAGAATGGCGGCGGCCAAAGAGGTGGACCTTTCCACGCTCAGTTACGACGCATTGCTGCGCTACCACAAGGTTCAGGATGCGCAATATAAGGATTGGCGAGTCATGTCCACGCCCTCCAAAAAATACATCGTGAAGACTTCGTCGAAGCGCGGTGCTTTCATCAAGAATGCGATCACACGGCTCGAGCGCTCTCGCAAACTCTTCGAAAAAGATTTTCCACCCGAATTTTTTGGGCGCGAGTTGAACGCCGTTTCCGTGGTGCGGATCTGCAGCACGGCAGAGGAGTTTCACAAGTACGG
>JAESRM010000258.1 GCA_016764635.1 Planctomycetota bacterium | reverse complement strand
CTTGGCCGCCGCGAGCGCCCGCGCGATCTCGCCGGGCTCGGCACCGTCCATTTCCGCTTCGAGCGCGCGCTCGTCGATATCCGCGCCAAGTGCTTCGAAGGCGATCCCTGCCGCGTCGAGCATCGCCCTGCGCGAGGCGCTGTTCGAAGCGAGCAGGATTCCGCGTACGCTCAGATCGTTCATATCGGCTTCGCTCCCTGCCGCGTACCACGCGCTGCACGTTCGTTATAAAGGCGGATCACGGCCGCCGCGGTTTCCTCGATCGAGCGACGGGTGACGTCGATCACCGGCCAGCCGTTGTCGGCGAACATCCGCCGCGCGAATTTGACCTCGTCCTTCACGCGCTCGTTGTCGACATAATGCGTCTCACGCTCTTCATTGAGCGTCAGCAGCCGATTGCGGCGAATGAACTTGCGCGCGATGTAAGCGGGGCGCGGGCGCATGGCCTTTACCGGAAGCCCGGAGAGCAGGTTTTGCAGGTCCTCGCCAAAGTGCAACATGGACGAGTAGCGTTCAGAAATGTCCTTGGCGCAAGCTCGGGAGAGAATGGCGTTGATCTCCCGAATGGGGATGTTGGGTTGGGAGCTGATGGTGGGCAGGGGTTGGGTCATGATGCGATCGATCATGGGCTTCAACCCGTCGTTGTCCTGGAAGAAGGGGTGCTTGCCTTCTAGGCATTCATAAAGCACCAGCCCAAGGGCGTGCACGTCCGTGCGCGTATCAGGCGCGTCGTTACCCGAGAGCTGCTCGGGACTCGAGTAAGTCAATGTCCCTATGAACTGGGATTCCACGGTCAAATGCGGAGCGGTTCGCAGGGGGTCCGTGAGCTTCGCCGTTCCAAAGTCGATGACTTTCATGCACGCGCGATCGTTCTTCTGCGTGACCATCAAGTTCGAGGGCTTGAGGTCACGGTGGATGATATTGCGCTGATGGGCGTGGGAAACAGCCCGCGTGCATTGCGTCATCAATTCGATGATAGCACGCCAGCCCAACCGATTCTGTTCGCAATGCTCTGTGATCGAAACCCCGTCGATGTATTCGAGCACGGTGAAAGGCATGCCCAGCACGGTGACTCCCTGGTCGTACACCTCCGCGATGCCCACGTTCTGGAGCCGTGCGAGCACACGCTGTTCCTCACGGAAACGAGCCATGGTGAGTTCGCCGGCGCCGGTATGCAGGAGCTTGATGGCGACCATGCGCTCCAGGGGGAGAGGCGCTTGGGCTAGGTAAACCGTACCGCTGGCCCCGTGTCCTAGGGCCTTGAGAATTGCGTACTTCCCAATGCGTTCGGGCATGGGAGGTGTCGGCTCAGCCGCCTCCCAGTCCACCCCTTCGCCAAGGACGCTGGCGTCCATGAAACCTTCTTGGTCCGCTAAATCGTTCTCATCCAGCATCTGCTGAACGATTTGAATGAGTTCACGATCCTGGGTTAGCTCCGCAATGCGGTCCCCACGCCGGGTGACCGGCAAGTCGACAACCTCGACAAAGATCGCCTCCACCTCTTTGTAACGCATGTTGTCCATCGGCCTAACGATCCTGCATTCGCATGCTCAACCAGGACCGCGCCATGGCCCATGTCCTCTGCGAAAGCCTTGGGCTGATGTTCAGCTCTGTCGCGATTTGGGCGTGATCCATACCGCCGAAGAATCGCAATTCAACCACGCGGGCGGCGCGCTCATCGATGCGTTTCAGCAGTTGCAATTCCTCTTCCAATTCGAGTAAGTCGAATGCGGAGTCGCCGGTGGACTTGTGCGAGGGTTTGAGTTCCACGTGCACGATGCTTCCTCCACGCTTGGCCGCACCTTTGGCGCGGGCGTGGCTGATCAGGATGTTGCGGATGGCGGTTGCGGCCCAAGCGCGGAAGGCTTGGATTTCGGAAGGCGGTGCTGTTTCCGAACGCAGGATCTTCAACCAAAGTTCGTTGACCAATGCGGTGGGTTGCAAGGTGTGATCCTGGCGCTGCCGTTTGAACTGGGCGCGTGCGATCTCTTGCAGGGCATCGAGCAGTTTCTTGGAAAGGGCCGGGTCCACCGGGCGGACGCTTGTTTCTTTTTCAATCTGCTGTTCTTCCAAAATAATACCAGCACAGATCTTAACCCCATTTACCCAGGCGTGGGTCAAATTGTGGGGGAGTGCGCCGTACTGATTCGGGAGCTTCCCAGGGGTGCTTGTGGGGCCAGTTTAAGGCGTAGGGTCCAGCATAGCCGCGATCGAACCGAGCTGCCCGGCGTGGTAACCAAGGTGGAATACGTGGCCGAGCAAGAACGCATGTCGGGTCGAGAGGCTCTGCTTGAAGTCGGGAAGGATTTCGATGGCCGGTTCGGCTTGCAGGTCCGCATGGCTGAGACCTGCAACTTGCACGGTCAACTTCTCTGCGGCGGATTCGAACTCTCCTCTAAGTTGCTGCCAAGTGTCCCGCGGGCCAGGAAAGGGGACCTCAAGGTCCAGGGCCGAAAGCGTGCTGCGTGTCACCTCGATCAAGTGCAAGAAGAGGCTCTGCCCGCTGGGGCCTCCTGGATGCAATTCGATGAGGGCTTGGGAGGCGCTCCATTTTTCAGTCATGGCCAAAATGACCGACGAGCGCTGACCGAGCTGCTTGGAGAGAAGTTGGATATCTGAAGATGGGGAGGTCATTGGCAGATTCTCATGCGTCGCGCACGGCCCGTTGTTTTTGAACACTTTCTTTGGCGCGCTGGATGGCTTCCTCGGACACCTTGCGCAGGTCGCGAGTCACGCCGACCTTGGACATGCTCCACACGAACCACTTGGTGGGGTCCAAGTGGAACCAGCGAATCCCGTTGCGGTAATCACCGGCAAAGCGATGGTGGAAGTTGTGGTAACCCTCGCCCAGGGTGAGGATGGCGGTGATCCAAGAGTCCCGGGGAGATCCGCTGGTGTCGTAGGGTTGTGTGCCCACGCAATGGGCCACCGAGTTGATCGAAAACGTCGCGTGCCATTGCACCACCAGGCGCAGGAACCCTACGACCAACAAGCCGCCGATCCAGTCACCAGCCAGCGCACCAGCGACCAGCGGGAGAATCACGCCGCCCATGAGCGCCCAAAGCACATAGAACCTGTTCTGGTTGCGAACCAGTGCATCCTTCTCAAGGTCGTCCACGATCGACTGTTCGATCTTCGGCGTTTGGAAGAGCACCCATCCGATGTGAGCCCACCAGAAACCCTTCCGGATGTTGTAGGGATCTTCTTCTTTGTCCGTGTACTTGTGATGGATGCGATGGTCGGCCGACCATTTCAGCGCTGAGTTTTGAACCGAAGCGGCCCCAAACAGCAGATAGAAGGCCCGCAGGGGCGCAATCGCCTTATAGGTGGGGTGACTGAACAAGCGGTGATAGCCCCCCGTGATCGACAGCCCGCAAAGTGCAAACCAAAGCATGGCCAGCAGTGCGATGCTCCAGTTCCAATGCAAAGAAAGCCAAACAATGCCCGCCACAGCCATCAAATGGCTGAATGCAAGGAACAGTGTATTGGTCCAGTCGAGACGTTTCTGGTCCATGGTATGAAGGCGAAGAAAGGGGCCGGGTAGAGCGCGCATTCTAGCCCGGCGCCTGGACGAGGCCTACCCGTACCCACAAAAAAGGAACCCACCCCAAATGGGTAGGTTCCTTTGAATCGGGCCTGGTAGAAGGCCGGCTAGCAAGCCTTGTTAGACGAGGCCGCTGTGCTTCAAGAGCGCTGCGGTGCTGGGCTCGCGGCCGCGGAAGGCTTTGAAGACTTCCATGGGGGGCAGGCTGCCGCCCAAACCGAGCACGGTGTCGGCGAATTTGCGGCCGGTGGCTGCGACGGCTTCTTCGTTGTCGAGGCCGGCTTCTTCGAAGGCGGCAAAGGCGTCGGCGGAGAGGACTTCAGCCCACTTATAGGAGTAGTACCCAGCAGCGTAGCCGCCAGCGAAGATGTGGCTGAAGGCGCACAGGAAACGGTCTCCTGCGAAGTCCGGTCCCACCGCTGTGGTCTTGCGCAGGCGGCTGGCCACGTCGTTGGGGGTTTCATCCCCATCCGGATCGTAGCTGTGGTGCAGCTCCAGGTCGGTCACGCTGAGACCGACTTGGCGCACCAGCACGGAGCCCGAGCGGAAGGTGCGCGCTTCGAGCAGCTTGGCGAACAGGTCATCGGGCAGGGGCTCGCCGGTTTCCCAGTGGCCCGAGAATCCCATGAGGGTCGGCTTGTCGTAGCACCAATTCTCCATGAACTGGCTGGGCAACTCGACCGCATCCCAGTCCACGTTTTCGATGCCGGAAACCATGCCGTGCTCGATCTTGGTGAGCATGTGCTGCAAGCCGTGACCGAATTCGTGGAACAGGGTTTCGACCTCGCCGAAGCTTAGCAGGGCGGGTTTCTCGCCCACGGGGGGCGTGAAGTTGCAGACCAAGTAAGCGACGGGCAAGCGCACTTCACCGAAGGCGTTGGTGCGGCCCAGGCAGCCGTTCATCCAAGCTCCGCCGCGCTTGTCGGCGCTGCGGGTGAAGGGGTCCAGGAAGAAAGCAGCCATCGGGGCGCCTTCGTTGTCGGAGATTTCGAAGTAGAGCACGTCCGGGTGCCACACGTCGACCTTGTTGTCGACCTGCTTCACGGTGACTCCGAAGAGGCGAGTCGCCAATCCGAATAGGCCTTCGAGCACCTTGGGCAGGGGGAAGTACGGGCGCAGGTCCTCGTCGGAGTAGTCGAACAACTTCTCCTGCATGCGCTCGGTCCAGAAGCCCAAGTCCCAGCGCTCGAGTTCCTCCGTTTGGCCATTCTCGCCGGCGAAAGCCTGCAATTCGGCAAAGTCCTTAACGGCGGCGGGGTGCGAAACCACGCGCAGTTCTTCGAGCAGCTGATCCACGGCGGCCACGTTGGGCGCCATTTTGCGAGCCAGGCTCAACTCGGCATAGGTTCCAAAGCCAAGCAGCTTGGCCACATCGCGACGTCGGCGCAGGATGTCGGTGATGACCTCCGTGTTGTCGAGTTCGCCTGAGCTAGCACGCGTGTAGAATGCGCAGAAGACCTTCTCTCGCAAGTCTCGACGCTTGCCGTGCATGAGGAAAGGGCCAAAGCTCGGATAGGCCAACGTGATGCGCCAGGGACCGTTTTCCGGGGTGGCGTCCTCGTCGGGGTGTTGGCTTGCCGCCATGCCCAAAGCGCTGGGGGGCAAACCTGCGACCTCGTCCTGGGTGGTCAAGTCCATGTGRAACTCATTGGTGGAGTCCAGCACGTTGTTCTTGAACTTGGTCGAGAGCGCAGCGAGCTCTTCCTGCAGGCGGTTGAACTCTGCTTTCGTTTCACCTTCGAGGGCCACGCCGGAAAGCTCAGCATCGCGCAGCAAGTTCTGCACGGTGCGCTGTTGTCCCGCGTCCAGGTTTGTGAAGTCCGCGCCCTGCTCCATTTTCTTCAGGAGGTCGTAGATCGCTTTGCTTTGGCCAAGGGCCATGGAGAGCTCGATCAGTTTGGGCTGCATGGCCTCGTGGGCTTCGCGCAGTTCGGGTGTGTTGCGCACGCTGGTCAGGTGTGAAACCATGCCCCAGACGTATTCCATGCGATCGTGAATGCGCTCGAGCGGCAGCACGACACCTTCCCATGAGGACGTACCCGTGCTTTCCAACTCGGCCTGGGCTAGCTTCAGCTCGTCGAGCATGGCTTGCACGCCAGGGGTGACATGCTCCGCTTGAAAGCTGGCGAACTGGGGGATCCCCGTGGGGGCGAGGAGGGGGTTTTCGGAGGTTGCGCTGGTCGGTGACATGGTGAATCTAGCTCGGGTTCYGTACGCCTGTGAGTGCACAGAATAGCGGATTCGGACACCGTCCGGTACGGGGAAGGGCCCCGGGGCTTACAGAAAGATGCAAGCCGTACATTTCCACCGGCGGGCGGGTGCTTCAGGGCCCGAGTTGGGGCCCAGGTTCCGGGCCGCTCGCCGCCTTTCCTGAAAAGTTGGACTGTCGCGAGCTCGCCAGTCGGTCCCTTTTCTGACCTGAAGCTGGCCAGATCATGTGGAAGAACAGGCCCAAGAGGATCGCGGTGAATGCCATGAGCAAACCAACGATCATGGACCCGGCTAGGCCTTCCCAGAACAATGGAAACACGAAGACTCCAGCCTGCATGTCTTCCATGGAATTTGAAGGGCTCACCATGCCGACTACAGAGATTGTGAGGACCCCAACCACGAAATGTACGATGGGCAGGAACTGCCCAGCGGCGGTCACGAGGGATCCCATGGCGAAGGCGTGAACGAACTTTGGGAACGTGAGGCAGAGGCACCAACCGAGCGAAGCTAAAAGCAACAGGCCGCAAAAAATCCCCCAATTGGCGCTCCCCACAAAAAATGACTGGGAGAAGAACACTAGCAAGGGGAGATTCAGGCAGTACGCGAAGAGCCAGCGGGATGGGCTAGCTTTCATTCGCGGAGCGGGGCGCGCTTTGTATTTGGGCGTGCTGTACGGGTTTTGGGTTTGCAATGTTGTCGAGGGTTGGCGAAGCGAGTGTCGTCGAAATGGTGAGGGCGAGCTGGGCAAACTCGGCTTATCGGCCGGGCGGTCAGTGATTGGGCAAGGGGGTCGCCGCCGGAGTTTCAGTATGGGTTGCGAGCTCGGGCAGGCGCTGGTCGGCTGGCTTCGCCTGCGGAATGCAGACGTCGTTTCCTAAGGGAGTGATGTTGAGCTGCACGCGATCGATGGCGAGCTGGGCGAGCCGCAGAGCGGTCTCCGTGGACTTCTTGTCAGTGGACAGAACTCCCGCTAAGTGGGGTCGCGAGTCCGGGTGTTCTCCGGGCAATAGATGTTCGCCATTCTTCGCGAACATCCAAGCCGCATGGGTGCCAGCGGTCGAGGACTTCCACTCGCTAGGCGATGGAGTTTGATCGAGCATGCCTTCCTCGTAGCAGCATTTGTAGATCAAGGCCGCATGCTTGCGTAGCTTCACCTTGGGTAGGGATTTTCCAAGCGCAACCTTGAGCGCGAACGCGCCGGGGACGCAGCCCGTACTCGCTTCGATCAGCCCGTGCAGACCGTCGTCCCAGGGCAAACGACCGTTGACCTCGATGATATACGGAGCCATGTCGTCTAGGCGCAACTCAACAGAAACGCCAGTGTGGGCCAGACCTAGTGCGCGCACCGCAGCTCGGGCGGTTTGCAGTACGGTGTCTTGTTGTGCTTCGGTCAGGCGCCCGGGCAGCAGGTAGCCTTCAATGAAGAAGCCCGGCCGCTCGCTGGGCAATTGCTCGCAAACGCCAAACCAATGCGGGGTTGTTCCGGAGAGCATGGCGTCGCACTCAAGGGGTAGACCGTCCTGAAAAGACTCCACGAGGAAGTCGCGCAGGGGATCCAAGCCCAGATCCGTCCCTTCGAGTTCAGCGAAGGCCACCAAGCGTTGAATGTCCTTAGCGTGGGGCAAGCCCGCGTGCATTTGAAGGGTCGCAGCTTCCACGTCCTGTTCGCCATTGACGCACAACACCAATCGTTGGCGCGAGGAGGCCGTGGCCTTGATCACCACTGGCCAGCCGAATTCGCGCGCAAAGCGGCGAATGCCTGCCGCGTCGTGCACGAGCGCAAAGGAAGGTTGTGCCACGCCCGCAGCTTGCAACCGGGTGCGTGAGTCGAATTTGTTAACGCTCGCCAGCACGCTTTCGACCGTGGGACCAGGCAAGTCAAACTCCCGCGCGGCCCGGGCGCCCAACAGTAGACTCGGCTCGGACTGGGCGATGATGCCGTCCACAGGATAACGCTCTAAGTACCGAGCCAGCACTTCCCAAGCCTCAATCGCGTTCTCCGCGGGGGGCAACAGCAGCACGTCGGAAAACGCTTTTTCGTCCCCGGCGTGCAAGCATTCATCCGCCAGCACGATCTTCGTCCCCGTCAACCGCAACTGCCATCGAAACCCCTCGACTAGCCTGCGCCGCTCCTCAAAGAGGCCTGGATAGAGGATCAAAATACGCATCCCGCGTAGCTTATCACAAGTAAGCTCCAGCCACCTTCCGCAACCCACCGTTGCCCAGGAATGCGAGGCCCTTGGAACTGGGTCACACGATGAAGGCTACGGCGTAACGCGACGAATACCCGGTGACTCCGGAACAAGTGGCGAGCCCTACAGTTGGTGTTCTGTCTTGGCGCCGGTTTTGGACTGCCAGGTTTTGGTCGGGGCGGATTCGCCTTTGAGGCGTAATTTTAGGGGGCCCGGGGGGAGGGGTTCCACGAGGGATTCGCCTTGGGTCAGGTTGCCTTGGGCGACGCAGGCGCTTTCGGACCAGATGGAGTATTGGCCGGGACCGGTGAGCGTGAGTTGGGCGCTTTCGGCGAGTTCGAGGATGGCTTGGCCGGGGGCGCGGCCGGCGCGGGCTTCGAGGTGTTGGGCCCAGGCGGTGCGGCCGTCGATGGCGAGTACGGAGAGGGCGTAGATGCCGGGGGGCAGGTCGTCGATGGAGAGGTCGTCGATCTCGGTGACTTGACCGTCGGGGTGTGTGAGCAGGATGCGTTCGATGCTCGGTGTGGGACTTCCGTCGGCGGTGGAAAGCAGGGCGCGGATGCTGGCGGAACGGCGCAGGGTCAGACGCACGTCCTTGGCGCCCGCATTGCAGACCTGGGGGGAGCTGCCGGGGTGGCCTTGGGCGGCGTAAACCGCAATTTCAACCGGGCCAGGGGGCAAGGGGCCCAGGCGGAAGTGACCCTTGTCATCGGTGTATTCGTTGAGCGTGCCGGGGRTGGTGGTGGAGCGCACCCAGATGCGTTGTCGGCCGGGGTTCTGTCCGTCGATGGGATCGATGCGACCTGAAACCCAGCGGGCGGGGAAGACTTCGATCGTGACGGAAAGCTCGGGCAGGTCCTTGGGAACTTCGAAGCGGCGCGCGATGGGCGCGAAGCGGGTGCGCGATCCGTTRGCGGARGGMGTGATCCACCARGCWCCGGARGGCACGCCSGAGAACACGAACCGACCTTCGTCGTCCGTGTGTGTTTTGTGCAGTGCGCGTCCCTGATCGCCTGCGGTCGCCAACTTGCTGCCGGCCTTGGATGCGGGCAGTAGCCAAAGTTCTTGTCCAGCGAGGGAGGCTTCATCGGCGCCTTCTCCCAGGGTGAGCTGGCCTGTCAGTCGCGTGCCTCCTCCAATCACCCAGTGCACTTGACGTGCTTCCCCGGGGTTGA
>JAESRM010000038.1 GCA_016764635.1 Planctomycetota bacterium | reverse complement strand
CTACGCCCGCTACGGTTTCAAACCCACCGGTGCCACGGGGACCCTGCCGGCGCCCCGGGAGCACGTTACGGAGCACGAGATGGAGTTGCGTTTACGTCCGGCCTAGTGGGCGTGCTTTATTCCGATCGCCGGTAGACCAATACCTCATGGCCTTGCATGTCCAACGGTAGGTTGGGTTTGGGGAAGGTCTTAATGAGGTCGTATTGAAAGTCGCGGCGTTGATCGAGAAGCACGTCTTCGTAGAAGCGGTAGTCGCGTTCTTTGAAGAGGCCGAGCTCCCTGTTATTCGGGTCGGAAACCACATTGCCCGTCGTTGCGTAGTAGTTGGGGTCAATGTTTGTGTGCAGGAAAAGCTGGTAGTGGCGTTTGCAAAGTACGAGCCACTCGGGGTGCGTGTAGACCGGCACGAAATGGTAACCCTCASGCGCTTCCGGAGCTGAGCTTCGGTAGGGAAGGGCGATGGGGCCGTCACCCAGGGGACCGGGTTCGATGTTCGCTTTGGCCCAAGCTTCGAAGGTGTAGCGCGTCTCTCCGGCGTAGCGCTGGTAGACCACGTAACCTACGAATGTGTGGCCGAGGACCAGGAATAGCAGGGCGGCGGACATGCCTGCTCGCTTGATCTGGGAGAGTCTCCAGAGGGCGTAGCCGGAGAAGAGTGCCGCGAAGGGCATCAGGGAGATGGCGTAGTCGGGGCGGAAGGCCTTGGCCGAGATGATCACGTAAATGGCCATGCAAACGATCATCGAGATCGTCGTCAGGGCATGCTTTCTAAGCAGGCAGAGGCCCAGTCCGGCGAGCGCTGGCAGCAAGATCCAGATCGGCAAGCAGGCGAAGAGGCTCTTGAAGAAGTCTGCCCCGGAGAAGCGGGCGAACTTCATTTTGTTGAAGAACTCCCACTTGATCGATCCGTAAAAACTCTCGAAATCGTAAACGGACCCGGGCACGAACACGATGAAGCTGAGCGCGCAGCCGAGTGCCGCCAGGGACACAAACTGTAAGGCTTGTTTGGGAGAGAAGGCCTTGCGGCGAACCGCAGCGCCGGCGCTGATCAGGATGGCCAGCCAGCCGATGGCCGACGTGTATTTCATGGCGATGGCCACGCCGATGATGGCGCCCACCAGCCAACCTTGTCGTGGTCGTAGGGCGTCCGCGCGATCGATGGAATACAGTACGTAGAACAGTGCGAACAGCGCATAGGCCGAGGGCACGTCGGTTTGCACGAGGGAGGTGGAGGCGACCACCCAGCCTTGGACGGAGGATGCGGCCACAATGAACAGCGCCGCGCCGGGTTCGAACATGCGCTTGCCGAATAGCCATAGCAGCCACATGGCGCCCATGCCGAAGAGCAGCGTATTGAGAATGCGCGCGAAGATGAGCGCGCGCTCGTAGCCGGGTTCGCCAGGGAGCGAAGCCTTGTCATCCCTTAGATTGAACGTGCCGCCGATCGCCCACCAAGCGACGCCGTAGGTCGTGTGCAAGAAATGCGGATAGCGGTAGTCGTGGTAATTGCTGAGGAAGTCGGGGAAGTCATCCACGCGCCGCACGATTTTGGGTTCGTCGGGGTGGAAGTTGTACTGGACCTCATTCAGGAAGGCCGAGCCCCACATGATGGGCACCGCGCGCAGCAGCGTCCCGATTATGATGATGATCGCCAGGGTGCGCAGCTGCTTGCGAGTCGGTCGCAGCAGGCCGGATGACGGTTCGTGGGTGGGGGAATTCATGTGGGTTGGCCGAAGGCTTCCGCGTGGCGCCCTTCGATTCCAGGGAATGYGCCGAACATAGTCAAGKCATGGCCCGGGCCTCGTTCCAAATTGGTCCAGGTCAGTCGTCTGACCGCAGCACCGCGTGCCAGCAGACTGCGGATCCGAGCAGGGCGGCCAGCCCTCCCCCTCGGAAGATCAGTCCTGGGGTGGACTTGGTGAAAGCCCACCAACCTTGCACGTCGAAGAGCCCTTGGCTGAGAGCTTGAGCCCATGACCCGTGGAAATCCGGAAGGAAAAAGAAGGCGTAAAAGGCCTGGCCGGACCTCAGCAGGACCAAACCGAGCACCAGCAGGAATAGGGCCGTGTGGGGCAGATACTTGCTGGTGCTCATGGGCTGACAATACCGAACCGGGTTTCGCTTCGTCCACTGCGGCATTGTTGAGGTAGACGCCTAATGGGATTGTGACCGGGCGTGGATGGCAAGGCCCATCTCGATCGATTGCAGTTGTCCCTTGGACATGTGTTGGCGGGTTTCTTTGAGCATGGACATGAACCAAGCTTGGTCCGGTTTGCTTGTGGGGCAGCCGATGTTGCGCAGGCCCTGGGCGGTCGGGCGCTCGCCGGAGGTCAGCTGCTGGCCTTCGCAGTCGGTGATGGAAATCCAGGGCAAGTCGCCGACTTTGGAGCCTCGCAAGCGGGCGGCGACCTGGGCCCCGTGGCTTTGGCGCTCGGTGTCTATTTTGAGGACCAGGTAATCCTTCGCGAGCGCGTTCGCAATCGTGGAGCGCTGGAGCAGGGCTTCAAGATCGAAGCATTTGTCCTGCCAAGGGGCTGTGAGATACACGAGGATGCGTTTGTTTTGCGACTTGGCTTGCTTGAGAGCGTCCGCCCATAGGACTTCCGCATCTAGGACAGGGACCCTCTGCTTTTGCAGCCAGTCGGCGTAGGCCGCGCCGGTCAGGTCCTTTCCTGAAACCATGGAGACGAGGGATCCGTCCGGCTCGAGCACGGTGAGTGTGGGCCCTTCGGCGGGCAGTTTTAGGAGCTTGGCAAGGATTGGATTTTCGAGGCGGTTCAGGTGCCGGACTTCGAATTCATTGCGGATCAGTTTGCGTAGGCCCGGTGTGCTTCGTGCGAGTTTGATGATCGGCGAAACGTCAGTTGTGGAACCCCACATGAGCAAAAGGCGCTTGTTCTTTGCGATGGCCTTGGCTGAGATTTTGATCAAAGCCGGGGGCAGAAGTTGCTCGGGTTTTTCAGCGAGCAAGGCCCGGATGGCGCGTTCCAGATCCTGCCCTCCGAGGTCCGCAACCCTGAGGCTGCCCGCGCGGTCGACCAGGTAATAGCCGGGGAAGCGGTCTACGCCGTAGTTGCGCACGGTTGCGCCGCGGTGATCCAATGCCAGCGGATAGGGGATCCCCGCCTGCTCGGCGACAGCGGCCATGTTTTCCCCGCCGCGCTGGGTGTGAACTCCGATGATGACCAGACCCTGGTCCGCGTAGCGCTGGCTCAATTGCTTGAGCTTCGGTAGCGCCGAGCGACAGGGGCCTCACCAAGTTCCCCAGAAATCGATCAGTACGACCTTGCCGCGCAAGGACTTCAAGGTGATGGGTTGTCCATCCGTATGGGTCCAGTGGGTGACGAGCAAGGCGGGCGGGGCTTTGCCCTCCAAAGCATCTTTCACGACGCGGTTTCGAGTACCTCGAATGAAGTCATCGCCAGAAGCCAGTGCGGGCATCGCAAATGCGATAAGCAACCCGGCGGTGATCAGGAGTCTCATGGGCGGATTCTCCCATGACCGGTCCYAATTGACAATGYCGCCRGGTGGAGTGTCGCTGCCCGAGGCCTACCATCGCRCGATTGTGTCYCGAATGGCAGAATAGAGCCATGTCGAACAWRCCCCRAAAGATTCGYMGCAMCCTGCTTTGCGCGGCAATGATCCTGCCGCTWTTGACYGGATGCMTCACGACMGCGGTTTGGGGAGGTTCGGTTCAGGACGATGGCGACGGCACGAGCTCCTTACACGCGAGCGGTGGACGCTCGTTGTCGGACAACATCCTGGTAAAGATTCTCGCCACGCCCTTCGCCATCGTGCTCGACATCTGCACCTATCCGTTCCAGGCTGCGATGTATGGTTGGGATGATGACGACGACGATCCCAACTGCGACTGATCAGTTGGCGGCCACGTACAGCATGTGCGTGAAGCGTTTGGCTTGGGGGTAAGACTTTGCCGGCACGGCTTGCACGGATTTGTAAACCGAGCGCAGGGAGCGTTCGAATTTTTCATCCACATTGGCGGACCAGAATACGACCTTGCCGTGCCTCGCCAAGCAGGCTTGGATCAGGCGCAATCCGCGATTGGAATAGAGYCGCACGTTTCCGTCTTGCACCAGAGGGTCCGGGCTGTTGTCCACGTCCAGCAGGATGGCGTCGAAGTAGCGTCCGGCGCTGCCTTTGATGATGTCGTAAACGTCAACCTCTTCGACGGTGACGCGCGCATCGTCGAGCAGGGCGCCGTTGACCTCCGCCAGGAACTCCCGGTTCCATTGCAGGATCACGGGCAGTAATTCGGCGACCACAACCTGGGCTTTTCCCGGCACTAGCTGCAAGACGCGCCGCAGGGTGAAACCGAAGCCCAATCCGCCGATCAAAACATGGGGCGTGGCGGATTCCAAATCGCTGCACACCAGTTCCGCCATGGTTTGCTCCGAAGCGCAGGCGGTGGTGCTCATCAGGGCCGTGCCGTCGATGCGCATGAAGAACTCCCCGTCGTGCTCTTGCAGTACGAGCATGGAGCCGTCGGGGGCTTTGCTGGTGGCGAGGGTGTTTGTGGCTTTCATGGGAGGCTTAGAAGATTAAGGCTTGCGCGCGATCATCTCCACTGGAACCGCGCGGCCTTCGCTCACATTGGCTACCAGGTTGGCGACTTTTTGGGGGGTCGTTGCTCCCATGACCAGGTGCAAACCCAGGGGCGGGGGACTGTTTCCGGCGGCGGCGTTGCTTTTGAGAAGGGCGAAGAATGCCTGGGCGACGTCCATGCGTTCCCGTTGGCTGACCAACTTAAAACCTGCGGTCTTGAGTGCTTCGAGGTAGACCTGGGGTTTGGCCGCGGCGCAAGTGGAGACGGAGCTGGCCCACGGAACGGGGTAGGTGAAGTCCGTATCCTGAAGCCGCATGATGTCGTAGATGGCGAGTTTGCCGCCGGGACGTAGCAGGCGGTAGGCCTCCGCAAACAGCGCTYCCTTGTCCGCGATRTTCATGCCCACGTGCAGCAGRCTGACCGCGTCGAAGGAATCCGCGTCGAGCCCCGTGTCGAGCGCATTGCCCTGCAGGAGTTCCACCCGTTGATCGAGCCCAACCCACTTGCACATGGCCGATCCCGCCCCGACGAATTCCGCGGTGAGGTCCACGCCCGTGCAATGACAGCCATACTCGGCAGCCATGAAGCGCGCGCTGCCGCCCAATCCGCAACCGATGTCCAAGACCCGGCTATCCGCGCCAAGATTCAATTGATCTAAGAGCTGCTTGGTCGCGCCGCGCCCGCCGATGTGAAACTCATCCACAACCGCAAGGTCCTCCAGCGTCACGCTCTCCGTGGTTTTGCCCGCAGCCAGAATCCCCCTCTCGATAGAAGCTAGCAGTTGTCCAGGACTGTAATGTTCGGCGACGGCGTCGTTGTTGATCTCTTGCATGGTTTGGGTCCGTGGAGCGGCGGCTCGCGGAAATTGTAGCAAGCTCAGCCACAAGTGCCCGCGATCTAACCCTTCGCCACAAAAAACAGCACCGGCCGCAACCTACTGGCCCGCGAACTCAACCGTGATCTCAGTGGTTTCCCCACTGCGCAGTTGCACGGGGCGTCGTTCGACCTTGCCATCGCAGCGAGTGATGACCAGGGTGTAGTCGCCGTAGGGCAGGCGTTCGCTGGAGAGGGTTTGGTTTAGGGGCCAGTAACGCGTAGGCGAGCGGAAGGGGTGGCCTTCCTTGGCGTAGTGCAATACATATTCAGACCGTCGCGCGCTGTGCTCTAAGTGGATCGCGGCGTAGGGCTCGGTTGGGGGAGCCGGAGAGAAAATCCAATAGAGAGCTTCGCGCTCGTGCGATGGAACCCTCACGTAGCCTGATGAGATGACGGTGGCTTTCAAAAGCGCTCCTTGCTTGAGCCCCAATCCCACTAGCGCGATTTCTCCCTTGCGGATCTCGACAATCGATTCCTCAAAACCGAGTTTCCGGTGCACGTGCGGTGAGTTTCCGCAACCCAGTGCTCCAGGCGTGCCGTGACCCACGATGCGATAGCGTCCAACGGGCAGTTTGGAGTCGAGGCTGTAGGCTAGATATCGGGTGTTCAGAAGCCGAACTCCACCCGTTGGGCTCTCGATCCAAAGGGTGGTGTCGCTGGTGGACAGCCAGCTCGAGCGGCCCCGGGGCGTTTCTCTCGTACCTACACGAATGCGCCCAAAACCCTGCGCTTCGACCGGGGTCAATTGAACTTTGTAGTGAGCCTTGTCTTCAGTGACGGTGATCTTTTCAAAGTGAACGGAGAAGTCGCCGCCGAGAACCCCGACCCAATAACTATGACCCGCTTGCAGCTCAAAGGTGTAACGATCGTCCGCATGGGTGGAACCCCGCAGTCGCCGGCGGTCCGCTAGCCCTGCATCTCGCTCGTGCCCAGCGTCGACAACCACGAGGGTCGGATCCTCCGGCCACTTGGTTTCATCGAATCGTTTCCTCATGTTTGGGCTGAATAATTCCCCCGCATAAATGGGGCCTGCGCTCCAAGCGCCACCACTACTAGCGAGTAGGGAAACCTCCAAATGAAACCGAGGGATCGTCAAGCGAATGTCCTCACCGTCCGCCTGGAAGCGCAGGGGGTCCAAGAGGTCGCGGATGGCTTGGGTGACATCCCTGCTCTCGCGTTGGACCTTGTAGGAACCCGGCTGGAGGCCCTTCACTAGGAAACGACCATGCTTGTCGGTCGTCGAATAACCAGAGATGTTGCCTGGTGCATCCGTGTCATTGGAGTCCTGAGTGAACTTCAGCGACACGCCTGCCGAGGGATCTCCACTCTGGTTGACAAGGGTCCCCTGCAGCACACCTTCTCCGCGCAGTACGACTTCAAAAGGTATGTGGCTGGAGGGGCAAGYCAGCTCGATGCCTTTGAARWTCGCGGTGCCYACTCGGGGCGCTTTGACCTTKCCTGAAATCGTGAGCGGCYCCCCATGGTGCACCACATGCCAGCCACCATGAAGGTCGATGTAYTGGGTWGTTTYACCACTTCTAGCCGRGAYATAANGGCCMWTYYKRTYSCSSMANACTCAAGCGTGCATCCACGGGATTGCCGCCGCTATCCATCGTCCGCCCAAAAGACGTACAGCCTTCGAGGACATCAATCGACAGCGCGTTCGAGCTGTACCCAAGATCCCCCGGGTAAAGAAACTCCGCTCGCCGAGCCTGCTTGCCCTCTTCGCGCAGGTAGACATGCGCCCAAACCCTGCCATTCTTTTTCATGCGGAAGGCCCCCTCAGGAAGTTCAAGCACCGCCCGCCCTTCATCATCCGTAACCCCCTCGAAAACCGAATCCGCTAAAGGATCCGAATCCAGCGGCAGCACCACAAAGCGCATATTAGGCACCATTCGAAAACTGGACGGCATGCCATCCTGAGTCAAAATGACAATCGTCTGCTTCAACTCATCAGAAACCCGAACCGACGGAATCTTGGGCGGCGTGGGTCCCTGAACGAATCCGAGCAGGGCGAAAACCAGCGGAGCAATGAAGGAGGGAATCATATGAAGGTCTGGATAGCATGTCGGCTGGACGCGTCAGGCGGCATGGGGGAGGACCGGACGCAAGGGATCTATCGAACCTGGACGCGAACGGTTCTTTTTATTCCGGATTGGGCATAACGTGGGGCTGAGTTCCGCGCACTGTTCTTGATATGACGCCGTTACCCCTCGAAACCCTCTTTCTGCGTTATCGCGATCAGCACGACCTGACGGCGCTAGCCCAGGTGTTTGACCGCACCGCACCCCAGTTGCTGGCCCTGGCCCGGCGCTTGAGTGGGGGGCTGGCCGAGGACTTGGTGCAGGAGACCTTCCTGGCAGTGATTGAGAATTCAGGGGCCTGGGATGGTCGCAAGCCCCTGGTGCCGTGGCTGCTGGGCATCCTGACCCACCGGGCCCAGCGCGCCTGGGCCAAAGAAGGCCGCACGATCGACTCGGAGCGGCTGACCGTGCGCGAGGTAGAGCAACCCGACGAGGCCCTAGCCGCCAGCGAACTTCACGCCCAGGTCGAACACGCCCTCAAGGACCTGACCCCAGCCCTGCAACAGGCCGTGCGCGGCTCCCTCTACGACGGCAAATCCCCGACGCAGCTGGCCGTGGACTTGGGCCTTGATTCAGGCACCATTCGTCAGCGCTTGTTCCGCGGCATGAGCCAATTGCGCCTGCAACTAAAGGGCGCTCTCCTGACCCTCTTCGCCCTCTTTGGTCTGCGTTCCCAAGGCCTAGCCGCCGTGCGAAAGCAAGTACTGCAAGAGGCCACCCGTGCTTCGGTGGGCGGTGCAGTTGGGCTTGCGGCAATCTCGCTTCCCGCTCGATTGGCGACCGTAATCCTCGCGGCTTCACTTTGTTGGGTGGGGGCTGCGGCCCTGTGGTCGAGCTCGGATAGCAGCTTGGCGGAGAAGGATGGGGCTGGTTTGGTCGGGCTGCGTTCGGATCCAGAGGTTGAGTCGCAAGCGGCAGCAGAGTTGGTGAGCACGGCTCTGCCCACGGCTCGTACAGCCTCGGCCAAGCGACACACATTCGAGGTACAGCTCGTGTGGGATGCAAACGGGGAAGCGATTCACGGACGCGAAATTGAGGTGTCACTGCGTAGCGGCGAGAAGGCAACAGAGGTTTCAGGACTCGATGGCAAAGCTTCATTCCCTTATACACCCGGTGACCGCCCCTGGCAGTTGAGTGCGAAGTCCACCTCGGAGGGACTAGGATTGATTCGCTTCTTAGGCAATTCCGATCCCAAGGAAACCATGATCATTCGCCTGTCCAAGGGTGGAAGTTTGAGCGGAATCGTAGTGGATGCTCAAGGGGATCCCGTGCCGAATGCCGCGGTTATTGGTTGGTCCGAATACAGGAAGGGGCGGGTTCCAGATCGAAGCGCCGTGGCAGACTCGAAAGGAAACTTCACCGTGCACTACTTGGGGAAACGATTCAAGCTGATCGCGTGTTCGGAGGACTTGGTTTGCTGGAAAGGGTTGCACGGCGCCGCGCAAGTGGGGGATGAGCTCGTCGATCACAAAATCGAATTGACCATGCCGGTGGACTACGTGGGCCGTGTTCTTTCGCCTCAAGGAGAGCCACTGGAAGGAGCGAAAGTCGAGACCACCGACGTGGCTTGGGTATCGGGTAGACGAGGCAAGACCCACGATTCGTC
>JAESRM010000342.1 GCA_016764635.1 Planctomycetota bacterium | reverse complement strand
GGGGGAATGAGCCGGACACTTTGCGGTACTTGGTGCTGGACGAGCTGCACACTTATGACGGGGCGCAAGGCAGTGACGTGGCGTGTTTGATTCGTCGGTTGAAGGCGCGGCTGAAGACTCCTGAGGGTGGGTTGTGTTGTGTTGGTACTTCGGCGACGGTTGGGGAGGGGGATGAGGCTAGCAAGGACAAGTTGGTGCGGTTTGCTTCGAGCATCTTTGACGAGTCCATTGATACGGACAGTGTCATTGTGGAAGACCGTTTGAGTGTGGCGGAAGCCCTGGGTGAGCCTTTGGAGGATGGTGTGCATCCTGGACCGACAGATGGAGGCGATTTGGATGCGATTGGGAAGGCACCGGATGAGTGGTTGCGACGTCAGCAGGTCCTGTGGTTTGGGCAGGACGCGGATAGGTTGGATCGCGTCGAGCTTGGGCTCGCGTTGAAGAAGCATGAGTTTCTGCATCAGATCTTGAGGGCTCTGAAAGGTGAGGTGCGGGCCGCTGACGAACTGGTGGGTAAGTTGGCTTTGCGCGAGCCTTGGTTTGCTGAGCTTGATGACGAGACTCGGCGCTTGGCTTTGGACTCCATTCTGGCGTTGGTGTCCCATGCGCGATCGGCCATGGAAGAGGGCAGTGATTCGGGGACTCCGTTCCTGACCGTACAAGTGCAGTTGTGGCTGCGCGAGGTGCGCAACCTGCTGCGCGCCGTGGAGAGCAAGCCGAGTTTTGCTTGGAAGAGTGAGCTCGGTGGGCGTGGTGTTGGCGAGGCCTCGGGTCCTCGATATCTGCCGATGAGCCGCTGCCGGGAGTGCGGTTGCACAGGTTTGGCTTCGTACAAGCGGGAAGGCGAGGCCAAGCTGCAAGACGACAGCGAAGAGCGTGAGATTGGTAGGGCTTGGTTTGATAAGAGGGTGGGAGCCTGCTTTGTTGCATTTGGGCATGGTTCACAGGAGGAGCGCGGGTTGCTCAAGCCCGACTATCTTTGTCCGGTGTGCTTGACCTGTAGCCAGGAAGAGGACTGTGGCTGTGCAGGCGAGGAGTCTAAGAAGGGGCTTCCCGTGCGCTTGGCCATGGAGGTTTCGGGTGGCACGTACCCCAAGTTCAAACCACTCTGTCCTGATTGCGGGGCCGAGGACTCGCTTTCTTATCTAGCGTCACGGGCTTCTAGTCTTCTGTCGGTGAGCATCTCGCATCTCTACCAAACGGAGTACAACGAGGWCCGCAAGCTGTTGGCGTTTGTTGACTCTGTCCAGGATGCGTCCCATCGCGCGGGTTTCTTTGGAGCACGCACGTATCGGTTCAATCTGCGTGCGTTGATTCAGGGCATGCTCCAGGATGCTGGTGGGTCTTTGCCGCTGGCTGGGGCTGGTAAGAGGCTCTTGGTCCATACCGAGGGGCTGTTGCAGGAGCTGCCGGGTTGGGGCGGCGCCAAGAGGGCTATCCCTGTGCTTGTTCCAGAGGACCTACGGGGGCACCCGGATTTTGAGGAGTACATCGAAAGCGGCGGGGAAGGGAATTGCGATGCGTTGAGGGATTGGTTGCAGCAGCGATTGGACCTAGAGATTGCGTTCGAATACGGGCACAGCGTTAAGGCCGGGCGGAGTTTGGAGAGCACGGGATGTTCAACGGTAGATTTTGAGGAGAGCTGCTTTGTGAGAGTTGCTGAGCAGGTTGCCCAGATCGTCAAGGAGGAGGGCTTTCTCAATGGGCTTCTTGCGAAGCTGGACAGCGATAGCGTTCGGCACTTCTTGGAAGGTATCGTGCAGCGCTTACGGCTGCGTGGCGCGATTCATCAGCCTCTCTTGGCACAGTTCGCGGTGAGTGGGGGCAATAGATACATGCTGTCCAAGCAAAGGAATCGCTTGGGTCCGGTCTTTGGACTCGATGCGGTTCTACCCCGCTTTTTGATGGACCGTCAGCCGGGGGGGCAACGCTCCGGTTTTGATTGCTACAAATCCGAGGCGGACAAAAAGACTTGGTTCCGGGATTGGGCTCATCGCGTGCTTGGCATTACCAAAGAAGATGACRGAATGACGGCGCTTTACGAGCTAGCGCTGGACTGCTTGGGGAAAGCAGGGATTTTGAAAGCGGAGGAGACTTCGGGTGTGGCTGCTGCATCAATGGGCGGCAAAGTCTGGGGCATTGATCCGGCAGCGCTTACTTTGGTGGACTCGCTCCGGGTTGTAACGTGCGCGGAATGCGGAGAGACCCTACGGCTGGCGACAGCACGGGCAGGGGAGTGGGCGGGGAAACCCTGTACCCGATTCCGGTGCGTAGGCAGCTGGAGTGAACCCGAGCAAGCGACGGAGACCTTTTACACCCGCATTTTCCGAAGCGGAAAGGTCGCTCGAGTCTTCCCCGAAGAACACACGGGCTTGCTGGAGCGCAAGGACCGGGAAAACCTGGAAGAGGAGTTCAAGACAGGCAAGAAGCTAAACGCATCCAACCTCTTGGTGTGCACCCCAACGCTTGAGATGGGAATCGACATTGGCGATCTGTCCGCTGTCCTGTTGTGCTCGGTGCCGCCCACCACATCCCAGTACTTGCAGCGCATTGGTCGCGCAGGCCGTTCCACAGGCAACGCCCTCTGCCTGACCATGTCCAACAGCAGGCCCCACGAGTTGTATTTTCACGCGGATCCATACCGCATGATGAAAGGCGATGTGGATCCGCCGGGCATCTTCTTGGATGCTCCTGAGATGCTGAAGCGACAGGTCGTGGCGCACGCCATGGATGCCTGGGCGGATCAAGAAACCGAGATCTTTGAGATCCCGAGGAAGGTGATTTCCGTACTGAGTCAGGGCTCCAAGTACCCGGCTCGCTTCCTGGAGTTCTACGAGGCCAACCAGGAGGATCTGGTGGCCAAGTACCTGGCAGGTTTCGAGGATGGCGTGCTTGGTGAGGATGCACGGGAAGAGCTAAAACGTTACGCCAGGTCGGGTCAGATTCAGGAGGATGTGCGCGGCGCATTCGACGGAATCCGGAAGGAGCGTGAGCAACTCAAGTCCCTTCGGCGAAGGGCACAGCGACGAGCGGATGAGTTGAGGGACAGCCCTGATTCGGCCTTGCCGGATGTCATAGCGGACATAGCGGAGATCGAGCTTAGTGGTCGCATGCTCGGTAGGCTCCTCGCTTCACTGGGGGAACGTTATCCATTGAATGTTCTCACGGATGCGGGGGTGCTTCCTAACTATGCATTCCCTGAGCCTGGGGTTGAGTTGGAGTCCGTGGTTCGGGTTGGTGACAAGGAGAATCGAAGCTACGAAACGTTCACCTTTCAACGGCCTGCCAGCGTAGCTATCCGCGAGCTAGCGCCCTTCAATCACTTCTATGCTTATGGAAGACGGGTAGAGGTTAACGAAATCGACTTAGGAACCCGGTTGCAGCCACAGGTGGAGGATTGGCGCATGTGCGCGGACTGCAACTACAGTGTCCGTGAGTTGGAGTCCGCCACGCCTCTGAGCGGGTGTCCGAGTTGTGGAAGTACCGACTGGGCAGACGTAGCGAGGAGAAGGCGCCTGATCAATTTCAGGAGATCCCGCTCCTTGGCCACGCGCATGGAGGCCGCTTCAGTGGACGATGGTGAAGAGCGGCGCCGCGCAAGTTATCAAACCTTCGACCTTATCGATGTTCAGCAGGAGAACTGGGGTGGGGCTCGCTTGATAGAAGAGATGCCCTTTGGTTTTGAAATGCTAACGGGGTTGATGCTCCGTGAGATCAACTTCGGTGTTGAAGGCGAGGACAATATTAGCATCGCGGGCAACTCGGTTAACTCCAAGGGCTTTCAGGTCTGCAGTGATTGCGGGAGGGTCAAACCTCCTGGGCGTGGGGTGGATATCGACCATGCGCACACTTGCAAGACCAAGAAGAACCGAAGTGCCGATGTGGAGTCGCTCTACCTCTATCGCGAGGTGGAATCGGAAGCCATTCGCATTCTCCTACCGGTGGGCGAGCTGGATTATGAAGTTCAACAAGCCTCGTTTAAGGCAGCATTAGGTTTGGGTTTGCGCCAGCATTTTGGAGGACTAGCGCCCCATTTGCAGGTCAAGTCCATGGCTGAACCTGTACCGGGTGGTGGCTCCCGGCGTTACTTGGTGCTATTCGACTCCGTTCCGGGTGGAACGGGCTTTCTAGCAGATCTTTGGCGTAACGACGGCCTCATGGAAGTGTTCCAGAAGGCTCATCAACGGCTTGCATTCTGTTCCTGCGCCGAGGACGCCAACGCGGATGGTTGTTACAGCTGCCTATTCGCTTTCCAGAACCAATACGAATTGGCATTCACGAGTCGGAAACGAGCGATCGAGATGCTCGGCGAAATCCTTGAGAAGGCCACTAGCCTGAAGAGCGTGGACACCCTCTCTCACGTCGTCCTAGATTCCAAGTTAGAGAGCGAGCTCGAAGAGCGTTTCATCCGCAGCCTCTGCGGTCGTGTGCGTGCCGAGAAAGAAGGCAAGGCTCAGAAGATTCTCAAGCAGGGTCAGGAGCGCTGGGATCTCATCATCAACAACCATCACTGGGAGGTTAGACCCCAGGTAAAACTCGGGCCCATTGATGGCGTGAACATCATGTGCAAGCCCGACTTCGTGATCTTCCCAAGGTCCGTGTCAGCAGGCCAGAAACCCATCGCAGTGTTTTGCGATGGCCTCGCTTATCATGTTCAGCCTCGCGCGGAGAAAGCGCGTCTAGGGGATGACATTAGGAAGCGTAGGTCGATCATGGACTCTGGTCGGTACTTGGTTTGGTCCGTGACCTGGACCGATGTGGTGGCCTTCCAAGATCAGTTGCAGCGTCGCGACATATCCCTATTGGACAATGGGCATACGAAAGCGGGGCAGAACATCATCGCCCGTTGGAAGCTCCAGGTGAATGAGCGCTGGGAGCGATCCAATAGCATGCAACTGCTTTGGGCCTTGTTGCGCAACCCCAAGGAGACGCATTGGAAGGACCRAGTATCTACAATGGCCGCGGACTTCATCGTGGATTCGAAGGCCTTGAACGCCGAACAGGTCCAAAGCACAAGAACCCAATATCTGACCGGCGTCGATTCACTCGAGAACCTRCCAGAAGCGGCCAGTGTCGCGAAAGGCCAGACGGTTCTCGGGCGCATCTCCTCTATGTATGGCGTGCGGCTATTGGGTTGGTTCCCTATGCAGGCAATTCAAAGCCACCAACCCAGTGCCGGTAGCTGGGCGCTGCGTTTGTACGATGACCATGCTCATCGACAGGACAAGGCGTTCGAAAAGTCCTGGGTTGCATTCCTTCAGGCACTGAACCTACTGCAGTTCTCAGACGCCTTTGAGTTCACCTCCACCGAGCAGCTCCAGGAGGATGGAGTGGACTACTATCCGACCGCCTTGGACCTTGTCAGCATGCCAGCGGCCGCAGAGATGACATCGGAGCTGGAGGACGCACTGATGTCAGATGACGCCCTCTCGGAGCTCGATTTGGAAGAGGCAGAGCTCAAGCTCGCCCAAGCGGTATTGGACGCCGCCGGCCCGTTGCCTGAACCCGGGTACGAGCTGGAGGATGGCAAAGGCCGCTGCATAGCACAGGCCGACTTGGCCTGGCCTGATCAGAAGGTCGCCTGGGGCTTCCCAGGAGATGTTCCCGATTCCGCACGCTTCGAGAAAGCGGGTTGGGTTGTTTTCCAGGGCGACGAGCCTACGGATGATATCGTAGGAGCACTGTCCAGTGCTTCCACCGAAGGACAAGGCTGAATTCAATGGCAAAAATACAACTAGCCTTAGCGAAGACTTTTTTGGAGTCCTATTCGAAGCTGCCCAAGAAGCAGATGAAGAAGGTGCGTGAGTTGACGGAGCGCTTCCAGGAGAACCCTGAAGCAAATGGTTTCAACTTCGAGGCCTTGGGTCCCGGATTCCGCGACCCGAAGGTGCGTAGCATCCGCGTGGACCAATCCTATCGCATCATCGCTGTTGCCAGTAAGAAGGGGGATGTGATCCTCTGTGTCTGGGTCGACCACCATGACGAGGCTTACAGCTGGGCTGAGCGCAAGATGTTCGAGGTCAACCCGCTGTCCGGTATCGTTCAGGTGTACTCCATGGAGTCGGGCATGGCGCCTGTTCTTGAGGAAGCGCCGGTGGAGAAGGGCTTTCAGGTTCCAAATCTGTTCTCGACGATCGATGATGAGCAGCTGCTCTTGGCGGGCGTCCCGCAACCCCTCCTCGAAACGGTACGTTCGCTCGGTACCGACGTTGAATTGGACGACCTCGCGCCCCATCTCCCTGAAGATGCGTGCGATATGTTGTACCTATTGGCTTCTGGCTACGAATTCTTCGACGCCCTCGAAGAGTCATCCCGCCCGAAAGAGCCGGTGGCCGCTGTAGATACGGACGACTTCGCTGCAGCTCTGGTACTGCCGGAAACTCAACGCGCTTTCCACATCGTGGATGGCGAGCAGGAATTGGAGGACATTCTCGAAGCGCCCTTGGAGCAATGGCGAGTCTTCCTTCACCCGAGCCAACGTCGATTGGTGCAGCGCCCCGCCAACGGTCCCGTACGGGTCCTGGGTGGCGCTGGAACAGGCAAAACCGTTGTGATGATGCATCGGGCAAAGCACCTGGCCGAGTCGGTATTCTCAGCCGCGGATGATCGGATTTTAGTCACGACGTACACCCGCAACCTCGCCAACGACCTCAAGAAAGCGATCAAGGGGCTTGCTCCCGGGGTCGGAGATCGCATTGAAGTCAACAACTTGCATGCCTGGGCGCGTTCATTCTACGAATCGCAGGTTGGATCCCGACTCAAGGTCCTGATGGACAACCAGCAGCGAATGGAGTTCATGGAAAGTGCCACGTCTGCGGTGGCCGGCGATGAATACTCCGCCGCGTTTTACATGGAGGAGTGGGACCAGGTTGTGCAAGCCCAAGCGACAGATGGCCGATCTGCATATCTAAGAGCCCGCAGGGTCGGGCGTGGAACCCGCCTGGGTCGCGCTCAAAGAATTGAAGTCTGGAAAGTTCTGAGTTGCTATCGGTCCCTACTGGACCAGGAGGGACTCATGGAACTCCAGGATGTCGTCCGAGAGGCCACGCTCTATCTGGAAGCCAATCCGAACAAGGTCCGCTACCGCGCCGTGCTAGCGGACGAAGTGCAGGACTTTTCTCCCCAGGATCTGCGACTCATCCGCGCACTGGTTCCACCCGGCCCCAACGACCTCTTCTTGGTCGGAGATGCCCACCAAAGAATCTATGGCCAAATGACAAGCCTAGGCTCCTGCGGAATCGAAATCCGAGGCCGCGCCAAACGCCTCAAGCTCAACTACCGCACCACCGAGCAGATCCGCATCAGCGCTGTAACCGTCCTAGAGAACCTAAACGTCGACGACCTAGACGGTGGAGTCGACACCCTCAAGGGTTACCACTCCGTCCGAACCGGCCCGGAACCCCGAATCGTGCACAGCGAACGCGCTGAGCAGGAACAGGAGGTCATCCTCAAGACCCTAGAGCAGTGGCTCGAAAAAACCGCACCCCATGAGATCTGCATCGCAGCCAGAACCAACACCCAGGTAGACCGCTACTCAAAGGTACTAGCCCAGCAAGGAATCGAATTCCAAATCCTAAAGGGAGAGGCCCCAGCCGCAGGCCCAAAAGTCCACCTAGCAACCATGCACCGCCTAAAAGGCCTCGAGTACAAAAAGGTCCTACTCTGCGGAATCCAATCCGGCCAAGTCCCTCTCCCCGCTTACTCCGCAGCCGACAAAGTAAGCAAAGCCGACCACGCCCAACGCGAACGCTGCCTCTTCTACGTAGCCTCCACCCGCGCTCGGGATGAACTTGTCATTACAGGTTTCGGAAAACCCTCCGAATTCCTGAAAGGCTAGTGGCACCGTACACCGGCCAGATTACTTCGCTCAAAACGCAAGAGGAGCCTAAGCTAGAGCTTCCCACCCTTAGCCCAACGCCAAGGAACCTCCCCCTGCACCGTATCGGAGCCCCACAATGAACAGCATCGGAAAAGAGAAGGAAGACGACCTCGAAGAGCAAATCGAAGAAGAATCCGGCGGATACGACCCCGCCACCACAGACGACTATCAAGACAACGTCAGCGGCCAACAAATCGTCGACGAAATCCTAGAAGACGACCCCGACTACTTCGATTGATCGAGAAGCGAGTGGGCTAGCACGCAAGAATCCACTACCCGCTCCACCGCTTGACGACTCACCATTTTCTCCCCATTGCAGAACGCACCATGTACCAAGTTTTTATCAATGACGTCTTTCGAGGGATGTTTAGGTCGGAGAGTGAAGCGCATGCGACAGCACGAAAGCTGGTAGAAGGTTTCTCAACGTATAAGTATCGAATTGTGGATCCCTACGGAAACACTATCGCAGAAGGCAAGTGGCGCCATTGAGTTGATGAACCCATTGGCTCGGTGGTGTATCAGTAGTGTTCTTCTGGGGTGTCGTGAAATACCACCCAAGAAGGGCCGGCCAAGTTGGCAGCGGAATAGGGTTCCTAGTCTCTCCAGCGCGGCATTTGGCCCGAAATGGGCCCTAATGGGGCCAGTTTTGCCCGTTTGGTGGTTGAAAGTGACCACACTTTTGTCCAGATTTGGGTGATGGAAAGGTTAAGAAGAGAGGCGGAGGGGCACTTGGGGGCTTGGTTGAAGGGGGCTCGGCGTAAGCCCTTGGTCATTCGTGGTGCGCTGCAGGTTGGTAAATCTACGTTGGTGCGGCAGTTTGCTGAGACTGCGGGTTTGTCGCTTTTGGAGGTCAATCTGGAGCAGCATCGCAGGCTTGAAGGCGTGTTTCAGACCTTGGATGTGGGCAATATTTTATTGGAGCTGGAGGCCCTTGGAGGCAGGGCGCCGGGGCCGGGAACGTTGCTGTTTTTGGATGAGATCCAGGCCACTCCATCGGCGATTGCAGCTTTGCGATACTTGCATGAGCAACGCCCGGAGTTGCCGGTTATTGCGGCGGGTTCTCTGCTTGAGTTGGTTTTGCAAAGCCCGAAGTTCTCCATGCCCGTTGGGCGGATTGAATATTTCCATCTGGGTCCCTTGAGCTTCGATGAGTTTCTNCGWGGYANNTGGGSRRWGCWGRCTNGSTKGMKYTTYKCNGMGMSWTKKMRCYWKRSWGMMASRTGSMCNRWCKCKRYCCATGASMGSCTSGCGGCTCGTCACCGGGAGTATCTATTGGT
>JAESRM010000257.1 GCA_016764635.1 Planctomycetota bacterium | reverse complement strand
CTGTGGAGCGGTCTTGCCCAATGCGTGGGCGTTTGGACACAGAAAAGCCGACCCCGTGAGGATCGGCTTATCCGCGCTCGCTATGAGCAGACTTACTTGCTGCTGAGCTCGTAGTTTGAGTTGCTAGCCCATCCGCGAACCATGACGTGAACCGAAGCTGGTGTTGTTATCTCAACGCTGCACTCCTCGTTCGAACCGTTGAGGTAAGGCCGGCAGTCGTAGTTGCGAGTTGATGGCGCGTCGCCAACTCGGATGTAGAGGTCGGCATCTTTGTCGCCAGATAGAGTAAAGGTATAGTTTCCGGCTGCGAGAACTGGTGTCTCAAAGCGATGCTCTTCGTCGGCAATTACCGAAGACACTGCGGCGACGCCTGGATCTTTCACGCCCACTTCAACGGGAGTTTCGCCGAATCCTGGAACGTAGACATTGTCTTGCTCACCGGACACGAGTACGACTTCGGCTGAGTCAATGCCRCGGAAGATGCTCTCGTAGGTCATTGGGTCGTCTGTGCTGAGCAAGCCCTCGATAAGAGCGGTGGTTGCTACTGGCATAGAGCGGAAGAAGGATGGCAATGCGTTGGTAACGATGTCGAGGTACTTGGTGCCATCTGGATCGTCGGAGTTGACCGCCGAGTGCGCATCCCCTAGAGAGGAATCAACGTATGCGTAGGTGTCACAGCCGTTCATGAAGACAATTGCATACTGTCCGGTTTTCCATTCGCCTTTGCGAGCCATTGCGCGAATGTTCGCACCAAGACCAGCGTGACCGTTATAGGAGATAAGGTCTGCGTCACCAGAGAGTTCTTCGTAACGAGTGTTGAATGYTGCTGGCGCGGTGCGGATGTTGTCCACAAGAAGAGCGACCACTTCGATGCTCTTGCCATTGCCAAGGTCTGCTGTGAAGCTGACTTCTGGCATAGCAACACCTGGGCGAGATGGGATACTCGCTGGAATCGTAGTGTAGTCCGCTTCGTCATCGAGCAAGTTTTTCATCTGGCGTGCAAAACCGTTGTATGCACTGATGCCCGCGTCCGAGTTGGAGGTCTTGCCGTCTTCGTACTTGCCAAAGATTGCGACAACCTTGAGAACATCGTCTTCCCAAACCTTGTGGTACTCAGGGTATTTTCCCGTTGTATTGATGGAGCTCAGCTCGACTGTTGCCTCTGCTGTAATGACATCGCCWTCAGCAAACGARCAGTTGKAGCGTTGKGGGCGGTAGTAGTACCACATRCWKCCCTGGTCAACGTGYGCATTTCGCTCAACGMAATCGTGTCCGTAGTCATCAGTAAATTTCGTAAGAGCGCTGAAAGTTGTGTCCAGGGGAAGCTGCAAGCTGTAGGTAGCAGGGATTCGCTCTTYGTTGCCCCAMGCGACGGGAAGAGATGCGTGGTAGCGTATCACTTTGCGACCATCGACGGATTCAATCTCGATGTCCGTGAGCACYAAYTTGTCAAGACGACCAACCGCTCTGTCGCCGTTCAAATGTCCGATTGTGTAGAGAAGCTGATCTTCGATTTTCTGCTTGGCGCCAAAAGAGGAGTCGGCGATTAGCGAACCGTCAAAATCAAACTGCAAGAACACCGCTTCTGCGCTGGTATCCGCCTTGCCATTGCCCCCTTTTACAAATTCACCTTGCTGAGGGATTATCTCATCATCAGAGCATGCGCCCGAGGCTAGCCCGAAGGAGAGAAGGAGTGCAGGAAGTAGTGCAGTGCGGTACATGTCGCCTTGTGTAGTACAGCTCTTACTCGTTGACAAGTGGCTCATTCATCCGCCACCACCCTCTGGAGAGGGGGAGATCTAACGGTAATACACTGATTTAACTCGACTTTATCAAGGCCTGGCACCGTGGCGCCATTTTTTGAATTACTGGGTCGATTTCCTCGAGCTGCTCCTCTCCAAAGTCTGATGCCTTGAGTTCCAAGATCACTTTGAAGAAGGGAGCCCAGGAATTGCCGCACGCTTTGTAGAGATTGGCAAACTCCTTTTGTCCGGTGTTGTAGACCTTAAAACCGAGTAGCGATGCATTGTTCGGACGCCAGCTGAGCCCCAACTCTTGTTGGAGTGCAACCGTGATTGACTCCTTCTTTGCGAGTTTTTCTTTGTCCGACTTTTTACTCTCGTAGAGTTTTGCCAGTTCATCATGTGCCTGAACAAAGCGAGTTCCTCGCACGAGCGACCGCGCAGCTTCTTCTCGGTATATGCTCACTTCTTCWGACTCGGCACCGAAACGCCAAATCAGGTACTCCTCGGCCATCGTGTCACCGACAAAAGACGCRACGCTCTCATTGAATGTCGCCTGATCGTTTACCAGTAAATTCGCGTGCGTCAGCTCGTGTAAGAGAATGTTGGAAAGGTAGCGAAACGCGTCATCGTGAGGGGAGAGCATCGATGATAAAATAGGGTCATCGAGCCAACCACCGGTTGAATACGCGTTAACTGGACGCATGTAGACATCCAGACCGCGCTTCTTAAGACGACGCCGTATCTGCATCGCYTCACGCCTATCAAACCAYCCGAGATAGGGAAAACTCCCAACTAGAGGGAAATTCCAAATTTCGGCTTCAAAGGCAAGTGGCTTCGCTGCCGCCAAAAACCATACAACTTGTCCGCGGTTTAGCTCCACGTAYTGTTCGTAGTTGCCCTTGGAGTCAAAGCCGTTTTTCTGGGCGAAGTTCATTATGATCTTCGTTTCTTCCAACAATATCCGGGTTYGCTCGTCGGTTGACGGGTCTGCGATGACATCATCCACATCTCGGGCCAAACTCCAAAGTTCCGCTTGGCCCAAGCCCGCCTGAATCACATAGCGGGTTTGCATGCATGAAGTCGCAAGAACGAGGACGAGAATGGCTATCGATACACGCTGAAGCACGGCYCAAGAGTAACTTGCCTGTTGTCTCGAGTCCCCCTCTTTGCGTACAATTCGCAAGTGGGTACGATTGCACAAATTGCCAATACACGCGTATGTCTACTGAGCCTGCTCTTACTCGGAAGCAGCGCGAGTTGTGGACAGCRAGAGTTAGAAACTMRCRRCGAAGAACTCGGACTTGCTGGGCGTTGGCGAGCTCCAGCGAACATTCTAGCCGACGGCGACGAGCAAAACGTCGAGTACACCGGCGCTGGTCCTTGGGTSGACGARGCGACCTCTTGCCAGGGCACCTTTACCCCGGGTGGCGAATTTCTGCGTTCGTACCTTCTCGAGTACTTTCCCCAGATTCACACCATYGGTGGGTATTCGTGTAGGCCGATTGTGGGCAATCCGTCTCAGACTTCCGTACACGCAACCGGACGRGCGCTGGATTTGATGATTCGCACCACCAGCGACGACGCTGACAAYGACCTGGGAGACCCGGTNGCRCAWTSRYTKGATGGGGCTCGATGCGCAGGGTGGGCTCGTTCGCACCGAGGCCAGTATTCGCCCGGAGGAGCGCGCTTGGTTTGAGTTGAACCTGGCGGTGTCGAAGCGTTGGGGCTTACAGCGCTTGTGGTCCATGCATAAGGAACTCCAGGCCTGGCAGCCTGCGACGCGTAGCAACACCGCTTCTATGGCGGACTACTTGCGCGCCCATCGCGAGGACTATGTGGCCCACGCGCAGCAAGGCGAAACCGCGGTCATCAGCTTGATGCGCGACGTGTACGACGCGGATGTGGCGCTCAAACCGAATTGGCCTTCGAGCCTGTATAAGGTGCGTTTGGCGGAGGCCATCCTGCGCGAGATTCGAGTGCTTTGCGAGCGGGCTTCGATCCCGTTGGTGGCGGTGGTCGTTCCCGGTGGGCCGGACATGGATCCTGAGTCCTGGCTCAAGATCGACACCAAGCGTTATCCCGAATACCGGCGTGAAACCCTTTCCAATGCGCTCGCTGGCGCGAGTCAGCGCGCGGGCATCCAGACCCTGAATCTGTTTCCGGTGTTCGATGAAGTGGCCTTGCAGCAGGACCTTTACGTGGGCCCTGTCGATCCCCATTGGAATGCGAATGGCATGCGGCTGGGGGCCCTGGCTTGCGAGGCGTTCGTGGCCGAGTTGCAGGTCATGCCGTTCTTGAGAGAGCACTGACCCTGAAAAAAGAGATCGAAGTTGCCCCGACTCAGTACTCTCTCAAGGGGCTGTGACCCTGTTTCAGTCAGCCGCTATACTGCGAACTTAGAATGCCCCTGCCTTCTGCATCCTGGCACCCCAGCACCATGAAATTCCCCATCGCTATCGCTTTGATCTCGCTCGCCGTCGGTTGCCAAGCAAGCCAGGCAGTAGATGTGTCCGCATCGGATTCCGGTGTACCCATGTCCTCCTTGATCGCTAGCCAAAATGCGAGTTACGGCGTGCCTGCCGGGGCCGGTGACGTGGGGTTCACATCTTTCGCGTCCATGGCAGCGGTGCAATGGAGCGGGTTGAGCGAACTGCAGTTGTCGGACTGGTTTCAGATATGGACCACGATGTTGTCGGACTCAGAGGGCTTGAGTCACAATTTCGTGGATTCGTCGGGCGCTACCGTGGACCTCTTTGCCCTCAGCCCGAAGGACGGATTCTGCGTGGCGTTTGCCATACACATGGACGGCGGTGCAGGGCATGCTTGCGTCAGTGGATTTCTGAAGTCCCTTTAGCGGAGAGTACTCCACTCTCGGCTTGCTAGGCGTCGTCGCCGACACCGTGGTCGCCGATGCTTTCCCTTTGCTCCGCGAGCTCTTCCATGATCGTGCGCGCGGGGGTGCTGGAGACGATGCCTTCGTGTTGGGCGTGCTTGAGGGCTTCCTCTTCGATGTGGATCAGGTGTAGGCGTTCTTCGTCGAGTTGCTCTTCGTCCAGGTGGTCGCCGGCGGCTTCTTTGACGGCGCTTTCCGCGTTTTCGAGGGAGGTGGTGTACTCGGCGATGAGCGTGGCGCGGATGCCTTCATCCATGTGCACGCCGCGGCCTTTGACGAAGTCCAAGGCGGCGTGTTTCATGATGACGCGGGCGCGCGCTTCTTCGTAGGCCAGGCGTTCGCCGCGGTTGCTGGACAGTCCCAGGCGCGCGAGCAGGGGTTTGACGGTCATGGCTTGGAAGAGCAAGGAGATGCTGACCACGCCGAAGATCAGGTTGAGCAGTAGCTCGCGAGCCACGAAGTCCTGGGGCAAACCGATGATGAGCACCATGGAGAGGCTGCCGCGCAGGCCGCCCCAAACCATGATGTGGGCCCAGGCCTTGGGCACGGTGGCCACGCCTAGCAGGCGTCCCACGGGCAGGGACAGGTAGACCATGGCGGCGCGTGCGAGCAGCACGACGGCCCAGGCGGTGACGATCAAACCCATGGTGGCCATGAGCTGGGGCATGTCGAGTTCGAGGCCGACGAGCAGGAATACGAAGGTGTTGCTGAAGAACGCCATGAACTCCCAGAAGTCTTCGACGGCCACGCGCGTGCGAACTTGCATGCCGAACTTTTTGCCGAAGGTGCCGAGCACCACGCCGGCGGTGACCGTGGAGAGAACGCCTGAGGTGTGGAAGTGTTCGGCCATCAGGAAGCTGCCGTAGGCCACGACTACCGTGAGTGCGGTCTCTATCAACTTGTCGTCGATCTGCTTGACGAGTAGGCTGGCGACCGCGCCCACGCATCCGCCGATGAGGACTCCGCCCACGCCCATGACCACGAAGGTGCGCAGGCCGTAGTTGATGATCTCGCCCATGCCTTCCAGGTGGGGGGCGTGGCCGTGGCCCGTGGAAATGCCGAGCACGGCGGCGATGATCAGGAAGAGCACGACAGCCACGCCGTCGTTCAGGAGACTCTCGCCTTCGACCATCAGGTACAGGCGTTTGGTGACGCCTAGGGTCTTGAAGAGAGCCAGTACGCTGATCGGGTCCGTGGCGGCGATCATGCTGCCGAAGAGCAAGGCGTGACCGAGGCTGAAGCCTTCGACGCCCATGGCTTGGAACAGGTAGTAGACACCGAAGCCTGTGATGGCGGTGGCGCCCAGGACTCCGAAGATGGCTAGGAATATGACCACCGGCAGGTCTCGGCGCAACTTGCCAAAGTCGATGTGATAGGCGGCCTCGAAGAGCAACGCGGGCAGCAGGCCCAGCATCAAAATGTCCGGCGTCAGGTGCAAGCCTTTCAATTCGTCCAGGTGCATCCAGCCCAGGGCAATACCCGCGACGACCAGGGCCACGGTATATGGCAGCTTGAGGCGCCGGGCGCCCATGCCTACCAGGGACGCGATCAGCAGCAGGAATAGAAGTTGGGACTCGGCGTTGAACATGGATTCACGGTACGGGTCCCGGAGACCGATTGGAAGGGCCTGGCTTTGGGGCGCGAAGGCACCCGGGTTTCTTCATCTAGGCGGCTTCTTGATCGTCGTTGGGTGTCGGGGCATCCGAATCTTCTAAGTCCTCCAGGAAGGAGGAATCCTCGATGTGCCGCTGAACGAGGTACGCCGCGATCTCGGCCTGGTTGACATCGAATTCACGACCCAGGGTCGCGCCCAGGTATGCAAATCCGCCGCGCAGGCTGAGCTGCTGGACCTGGACGCATCCGCGCAGGACCTTCCTCGTGCTGGGCAGTTGGAAAGCGATCTTGAGTTGCGTTCCCGGCTTGACCTGAAAGGCTTGCACGTGGGGCAAAGCGATGCACATGCCCTCCGCAGACAGGTCGTGGATTTTGCCGAGGCTCTTGGTCGCCCCGTTGGAGATTTGTACTTCGATCGGGTGCTGTTCGCTTGGCTTGGTGCGTCCTTCGCTCCGGCGGTTGAAGTAGAGGCCCATGGAATCGTCCAGTTGGGCGTATAGATTGCCGAAGTTTTCGAATTGCAGGCCCAGCAGGATTTCGTGGGGATCTTGGGGGACGAAAGTGCGTACCGTTGCTGGGGTTTGTACCTGCCACTCTTCATGTGGGTGAGCCATGGATAGGAGCACTCGATCCCTGACTTTTAGGTCGGGAATTAAGACGCGCGGAATGAGGACTCCGGAGCCTTCGATCGTCAGGTCCTGTAGGTGTCCGGGGATCGTGTCGCCGGATGGAAGGCATATTTCGATGATCAGGTCCGTTAGCTCCGGTGTTGCTTGGCGTTCCTTATTGCGGCGGTTTTTGGTGGGACGATTGCGCTTTCGTTTGAAGAACATGCGGGCCTCTTGAAGTGTGGGTGGGAATGTGCTGGCAGCAGCCATGCTGATCGGCCATGAACAGCATTCGCAATATTTCAATTCGTTTAGGTTGGCCAAATTTCTCGTAGTGAGGCGCGGCTTGCGAGTCGGTCATGAGGGGGTTTGCCGGCATATCACAATGCTCCGCTCAAGCCCAAACCACCACATTCAGCTATAACCGAGGAAGGAACGTGCCGTCAGATTATTCCTCCACCTGCAAGCGCGGGCGGATTCTGGCGTAGCCGGAATTGCCGCGCTTGTGTAGGTGGCGGAATAATGTGCGGATCGGTACTTCCGTAGTGTTTCTTAAACCGCCCGCCGGTTGCCGGTTGCCGGCGACCAGGAAGTTCACGGCTTCGGTGCAATGTGCGGACGGCTTCGAGAAAGGGAGGTTTGGAGAAACTATGCGGATGTACGGAGCCGCACATTTTTCCGCCACATATGCAATAGCGCCCGATCCTGGCGTAGCCAGGATCGGGCGCTATTGCATGTGGAGGAAAAATCTGCCGGCTCCACCCATCCTCGGTCAACCCTGTTCGACTTCTAGTAGGGGTTGGCCCTTGGTCACGTCGGCGCCGTCTTCTACTAGGAGGCGCACGGCCTTTGCTGACTTGGGCAGGTTTCCCGCGGGCGAATACGGGACCTGGGAGAAAGTCTTCATGACTTCGATCAGGCCGATGGGGGTGCCGTCTTCGAGTGCGGTTCCCGGGCTGACGAAGGATGGATCCTCAGGGCTGGCTTTGTGGTAGAAGCGGCCGGCTTGCGGGGAGCGTAGAACCATGGCGCCTTCTTGATCCACGGTTTCAGCCTCGTCCGCCTGGGAGTGAAATTCGCCCAGGGGGCGCAGCTCCAGTACGGGTTGGTCGAAGGCCATGGGCGCGTGCACGGCCTCCGGGCCAGCGGTGGCCACGATACCGGCGATACCTTCGGGCAGCACCAATTTATGGGGTTGTCCCAAACGCAACAGATAGCCCGCTTCCTGGCCCGGGGCCAGCGCGTTGCCGACTTCGGGCACGTGGGTCAAAAGGCCAACGGCGGGGCAGCGCAGTTCAATGCGGCCTTCGCTGGTGGAATCGTCTTGGTTGGGCAGATGAACAATGCGCCAGGTAAGGATGGGTTCGCTCATTAGCCTCGGGGCTCCGAAAGGGCTTGCATGTCGTGCAACGACCAGATGCGGGGGTTCTTGATGCGGCGGTAACCGCTGGCTTGATAGGAGGCTTCGGCGAAGAGCTCGAGCCAGGGGCGCAGCTCCTCAGGGGCCACGATCTCGTCCGTGTCCATTTGGCTAGCGGACTTGTACGGGTCCATGTCGCCTTCGATGCGCTTCTCGGTGGCGGCCATGCCAGCGATGATCTTGTCGCGCTCGTCCGGGTCTTCGACCGCCACTTCAAACTCGTCGTTGAGCTTGGTGTTGAAAGCGGCGATGGCCAGGGTGCGTCCTTCCATCACCGACTGGCGCGTGATGGGGGTGGAGAGTTGCACGATCGGCTCGTAGGGCAAACCGGCCATGGCGTAGTAACCCGCGCCGGAAGCCTTGCGCAGCAGCAAGGTGAACATGGGCACGGAGTTGGTGCTGTTGGCGTGGATCAAACTCGAGCCGTAACCCAAGAGGCCTTGGCGTTCCGCTTCCACGCCAATGTCAAAACCGGAGATGTCCTGGAGCCAAACGATCGGGATGCCGTCGTCGTTGCAGGCGCGGCTGAAGGCGGACAGTTTGGCGATGCCTTCGCGGTACAGGATGCCGGCGGGCTTCTTGGAACCGTGGTGCTCGGGGTCGTCGATGAGGCCCTGGCGGTTGGCGCAGAAACCCATATAGAGGCCGTTCACGCGACCTACGCCGACCATGACCTCGCGGCCGCGATCGGGCAATAGCTCCCAGAACATGGAGTGGTCGACCAGGCGCGCGATGACCTCGTCCACGCTGTACACGTGGCGGTGGTCCGGCGGGAAGATGCCCGTCAACTCGTCGCTGGGTTGCAGGGGCGGAGCGCCGTCGGCCCCGTGGCGGTGGAAGTCGATGCCGCTGGAGGGCAGCTTGCGCACTTCCTCGCGGATCAGCGTGATGGCGATTTCGTCGTCGGGCACGCGCACGTCGGCGCA
>JAESRM010000256.1 GCA_016764635.1 Planctomycetota bacterium | reverse complement strand
GCGTCTGGGCGAGAGCCACATTTCCATGGATGCCACCCCGGACGGGGATTCCCTCGCGGAGTTGCTGGCCAAAGCCCAGGCCACGGCCTTGGAACCCAAATCGGATGGAATGGGCCAAGCCGCAAGCCAGGCCCTTTGGGGTTTGGACGTGTCGGACGAAGCCGGACGCATCGATCTCAACAGCGCCTCCCCGCAGGTCATCGCCAACGTGCTCGGATGGCAAACCCGTTTGGGTGAAGTGCTCGGACAGAAGTCGACCACCGCCCAGATCGCCAGCCCCGGCAACCTCAATCCCGAGGGTGGCGTGTTGGTGGTCGATGGGGAATGGATCCAATACGAGTCGATCTCCCAGGGGGACGGGGGCACGCGCTTGACAGGATTGACGCGCGGTTTGGAGGCCAAGAAAGTGGATAAAGAATGGGCCACTTGGGGCCCGCGGCCGCCTACCACCCACGCGTTCGGTACGCCCATGATCGACCAGCGCGCCTATGCGTTTGCGGACCGTCGCATCATGGCCGGACCGGAGGGCGAACTCTATCGCTTCGATGTGTTCGAGGAATTGCCGGAGGCCAAGGTCTTCGCCCGCGAAGCCATGCCCATGTCCGAGTGGTACAGCGCGATCACCCGTACGCATAGCACCTATGCGGACCTGGGCAGCGGCGCCCGCTGGCAGCGACCCGTTCGTATCTTGCAGGATGTGGAGGCCGGCGAAACCCTCTGGTTGCGCGTGAAGGATGTGCGTTACTTTGGTGCCGGCACGACCCTGCGCTTGGACGGGGACGGTCGCTCGGAATTGCGTTATGTGACCGCCGTGCGCAACGCTAGCGTGCGCATCAATCGCGTCTTCAGCCAGGACTATCGCAGCAGCAACGCCACGGTGCGCGCGCTCGTGCGTCGTCCGGTCAACCTGAACACCGCCGGTAAGGAAGTCCTGATGGCCTTGTTTGAGAACGTGGCGGTCAGTGGTCGCAACGATCGGGTGACGCGCTCGGAGGCCGGGCGTTTGGTGGCGCGCGTGCTCACAGCGCGGCCTTTCAAGCATCGCGAGGATTTCCTGCGTCGCTTGTTGCTGCCCGCAGCCGGATTGGAGGCCGCCTCACCGGGATCCACGTCTTCGGGCACCGGTGCCGAGGTGCCCGCCATCATTTCGAGCCTGGACGCCATGGCCTTGTATATCAATGGTTTGAACGCCAACGATGCGCGCCTGTCTTTTTCGACCATGCCTTTTTCGTTCGTCTCGCGGGATGTGTTCCGCATGGACCTACGAGCTTCCGTACAAGCGCCGAGCGGACTCGAACGCGTGTTTGCAAGCAGGGAGCGGATCGAGCGCATCGTGCCGCAGCGCCCCTTGCTCTCGCTCTTTCACCGTCAGCAGGACTTTGAAGCGTCCCTGGAGTTGGACCGTGAGGCTCCGCTTTGGATGACCGGGCCGCGCGCCACGAATCCATACGATGGGGGCCAAAGTCCGCCCTCCAGGGCCATGGTGCACCTGGGTACCCACGACGGCGCGGTCGTCATTCCGGGCGTCACCGAGGACGACCCGGTGGACGAGGAGGGGGAAGCGATTCCGCCCACCCATGTTTTTGCCGATCGCGAAGCGGATGGCTATGCACAACTGTGGCCTGCGCGCCTCGGCAATACACGTGCTTCGAGGGGCCGCATCCTGCACTTCGACCTGGAGACAGCAGATCCCGAAGGCCGCTCCCTAGCCGAAGCTCCGCTCGCGCTGGATCCCAAGCGAGGCGTGGTTTCTTGGATTGGGGAAACCGGTTCCGGCCTGCTGCCGGGCATTTCGGTTTCATTCTGGCTGCGCTTGATGGGCGAACCCCTGGGCACGGTCATGGACGTGAGCTTGGGAGATCCGCGCACCAACCGCGTGTTCCTGGCCTTTGATGAACGTGGATTGACCTTGACCGTGCGCGATGCGTTTGGAGACCACCCCGCCACGGAATTTGTGGAGGAGGCGCGCGTGAGTGTTCCGGTCCAGGCGCAGGGTCCGAGCATCGCGCCCGCGACTTGGGGGCATGTGGATATCAGCGTGTTGGGCAACAAGCCGACGCAGATGCACATGCTGTTGGACGGCCGGCACCACGGCGTGCAGGTCGACGGCATGACCCATACCACGGCTTCGGTGTCCGAGGGCGACGCGCTGATTCCGGTGGAGTCGACCGAAGGTTTTCCCCAGGTGGGCGTGGCCCGTGTGGGCTCGGAGCTGGTGGAATACGTGCTGCAAAACGGGGCCTTGTTGTGCCGGTACAACCCGGTGGGACCCATGGCGGGCTTCGGCGGACGGCTGGCGCGCAGTCGGCGCCTGCAGGAGCGCGACCGGGGATCCCTGCCCATAGGGCTCGCCACCGGGGAGCTGCGCGCCGCACACCCCGAGGGAACCTTGGTGGAGCACTACGGGTATTCGATTCGATACAACGGGCAGGTGCCTTCCGGCCAGGCCGCATTGAACGATTCCATCGGCCCCTTCCGAGTGGCCCGGGTGGTCGGAGTTGGGGATGGGAGCTTGGATCCTATCGCGATCGATGGCGCCGTGGGGCTCGGTGGGTTGATGGGCTTGAAGGCGGATCACCTGGGACCGCTGGTCTTGTCCCTAGCGGACAATCCTTCGATTGATTTGACCGGGGAAGAGGTCATGAAAGGCTTCAATACCAGTGGGGGATACGCGCTGCTCGTTCAGGGCTGGGGCGGGACCCAATTCGGGGGCGGGCTCATCACCGCAGCACCGGACAATACACCGATCGGTGGGGTCGAAGTGATTCGCTACTCCGGCGTGCAAGGCAATCAACTCTTGGTCTCCCGGCGAGGAGCCCAGGATGAGTTGGGAGTGAACTATTTGGACGGGGCTAGGGCATTCCTTGTGGACTACGGCTCGCTGCTGGACATGGACGGTGTGCAGGTCAACGAACGCATGGAGCGCAGTCTCTTTTGTGTGGCCATCTCCTTGCCCGTCTCCCCCGTGGGGATATTTCCCGATGGGGAAATTCAATCGCGCATGGTCCAGTTGACGCACACGGACGCCGGCGAACTCACGGAATGGGTGCGGTACAACATCGTGCAAGCGAGCTTCAGCCAATTGGTGCGCTTGGACGAGGACATCGTGGCCAACATCGTTGAGTGGTTCCACGCCCACGAGCTTGCCAAGATTCAAACCCAGTTGGTCGGTCGGCCCCTTTCACCGGGGGTCGGTGGTTTTCCCATGACCGCTGCAGAACCCGTTCGCAATCCGGTGCCCCAGGGCGGAGGCAGCTCGTGGCGCCCGCAATTGGGCGAGGAGGAAGACTTGGTCTTGCCCTTGACCCATGCCATCGCGGATCGCCTACGCTTTCGCGGGGTCGCCGATACCTTCGCACAGGAACATGCGGCCAGCACGGTCGTCTTGCCCGTGTTTGGCATCGATAGCACGCGCGATCTTTGGCCTGGCGCCCAAGATGCGATCTTCCTAACCGGCGGGTTGCCCTCGAGCGCGGGTGTGCAGACCAGCATCATTCACCGGGCCTACTCCACCCCGCTCACCACCACCCTGAGTGAGTACTCGGACTTTGAAATATCCGGTTCTGCGGCGGTGGTCGGCCAACCGGCGTCGGTGCCTTATCCCATGATCACTGTGGGTTACTGGGTGGCGCTCGGGGCCGGGTTGAGCGCGGAACTTCAGCCTGGAATCGTGGGTGGGAGCTCGAGCGTGGACGACCAGCGCATCCAGCCTCGCATCGCAAAGTTCCCGAGCGGGGAGCGGCCCACCAGCGTGGGCAGCGTGCTGTTTGGAGGCGATGCCGCGGGCTCGAACGTGGGCTTGCCCAGCCCGGAAGTCGTGGTGGACGAGGTGCTCTTCCAGACGTTGGACCATGGTCAAGGTTTGATCGCCGGCGCCAGTTCGGACGCCCACTTGGGTGCTGGTTTGGTCCTGGCCGAAGACATGCAACCCCAGGATTTGAGCTTGCGCGTGGGTCCGGCCCTGTTCACGGCACGTGGTTTGGCCCGTGGGAATTTGAGCGTGCTCGGCAACCTGAAACAATCCGTGGGGCTGGCGCGCATCGGCGACGAGATCCTGTGCTACATCGGCCGGGACAGCTCCACCGGCTTCATCGAATTGGCTCCCGGTGGTCGTGGTTTGCTCGGGACCCAGGCCACCCCGCACTGTGCAGGCACGGTGCTCTATCCCTTGCCCACGATTCCTGTAGGGATTTTGGACGTGGCTATAGAAGGGGACTCGTCTGAGATCCGACTGCTGGACGCCACGCGCTTTCCGAGCGAGGGCACCGTGTTGATCGGGGCCGAACTGCTGCACTACACGGACAAGGCGGGCAGCCAGTTGGTCATGCCGCGGGGCTCGCTGGAGGACGGACAGCAGGATGGGGCAGGCGGAGGTTTGTTCCGCGGACGCTTTGGTACGGCCGCGGCTGGGGCGGCCCAGGGCTCGCCTGTGATCTTCTTCCCCTGGCGCTATTGGGACCGTTGGCAGGAACGTAGCGAAGTTCCCGAGCTGGCCTACCTGGGATTGCGCGTGGATCAACCGGGTGCATTGTTCGAAGACGTCTTCTACGAGGCCGAACCGATTCCTTTCGGTGGCGTTTCCATGGGGGCCCTGTTGCGCTTGGACTCGGGCTTGCCCTGGGACGCGGATCCCGATGAAACCCCGGGCCTGATTTTATTGAACAAGGGCAGCGCCGAAGGCGGATTGCCCTGGTCCTTGGATCTGGTCTCGGATGCATTGGAGGCGCGCTTCTTCGTGGACTATGAACCTGGCTGTTTCGATGCGGCCACCGGAACGCAACACGGTTGGAAGTACACGCCGCGCCTGAAGAGATTCGGCGTGGGTTATGAAGCGCCGGGCGAAGTGCTCAGGAGCGTGGACCAATGATCCTGAACTCCCAGAATAAGCGGGGCATGACCCTGGTGGAATTGATGTTGGCCGTGCTGTTGGCCTCCTTCGTCATGTTCGCCATCGTGCGCTTCGTGGAGGTGAGCTTGGGGCTTTGGTCCCGGGCGGAGGATACGCGCAGGCACGATGGTCGTGGGCGAGCGGTCTTGCAGCGCTTGCGTCAGGACTTGATCACGGCTCACCCAGGTCAGGTGGGGGACTTCCTCGTGGAATGGCAAGGATTTGACCTGGACGGGGACCGGGCCAACGACCGCACGTACCCGCGTCTGCGCATGGTGCGCCGTCCTTCGGCCTTGGATTGGAGGCGTTTGACCCTGCAAGAGATGACCGTTGAGCAACGCGAGTCTTTCGCCGAGCTTGGTTTCGGAACCGGATCCGCGGCGGCCGTTGGTTTGAAGAACGGAGATTGGAGCCCGGAGGATGTGGCTGCTGGAATCGCGACCGCGCCGGGGTTGGTGGAAGCCGCCTGGGTGCTCCTGCCCGATGGGGAAGGCGAAACGGGCGCAGGCACCTTGTATCGGGCCGAGCGCAAGCGCAAACACAACGGGGATCGCTTGTCTTTCTTCCACGATAGTTTTGTCGAAGCCAACGGCTCCGTCGAGGACGAATCCCTGCAACGCGTCACGGGTGGCGTGCTGTGGTGGGCCCTTGAAATGGGGACGGACCAAAGCGCGGAAGACTGGACCGTGGGTGTGGCCCCGGGTCAAGTGAGGCTTGCGTGGGATGCCCTTGGTCAGGGACGACCCGACAAAGAAAGCGCTGCGCAGAACGAGACGGCGGTGGACATTCCCCTGGTGCAGGGGCGTCCGCTGCTCCCGCGTAAGGCGCGCATCGTGATCGAGTTGGAAACCGACCGTGGGGTGGCCAGCGCGCCTTTCCTGGTGGAATCCTTGGATCGCGAGGTCACCTCATTCGAGGTCAGCCGCGGGGAATCCCTGCCCGCCAAGCCGGGCTCATACGTGCGCATCGGATCCGAGTGGATGCGCTTTGTGTCGCGGGATCGGGATCGCATGGTCGTGGAGCGCGGACAGCGCGGGACCTTGCCTTCTTTGCATGCCGTAGACTCGAAAATTCGATTTGGACACCGTACTGAGGCCATCGTGGCCATCCCGACCTCACGACAGGAGTGGCGTTGATCATGTTGACCCTAAAGAATAAAGGCCAGCGCAAGTCCGGCTTCACCCTGATCGAAGTGATTTTGGCGGTTGGTATTTTGGCGTTGGGTATGACCTCTGTGCTGGGGCTGTTCACCTTCGGTGCAGCCTTGACGCAATCCGCCGCCCTGCGCACCCAGTCCGCAGGCATGATCGAATCGATCACCGCGGACCTGGAGGTGCGACTCTTTCCGGCCGGTGAAGACGGCATGCCCTCCGAGCCCGTGGACCTGGTGGACCAGCGCGTGCCGGGGGTCGAACGGGCTCGCTACAACGTGGTCTCGACCCCGGTGGAGGGTGGCCCCCTGGCCGAGGACGGGGGACCCTTGGAGTACGAAGTGCGTATTAAGGTGTTCTTTGAAACCCGGGGCGTTCAGCGCTCACGCACATACGAAATCAGACTTTTGCGCCAGCGATCCTTCGCCACGCGCATGAGGCAGCGGCTCTCAAGCAAGAAACAGGTAAGGTAGAAACGAATTATGAAGACACTCGAACGAAGAATTCCGGCCCTGCTGGGTTTGCTCACCTTGCTGCTGACCGGCGCATCGACCTGGGCATCCCAGGCGGATAATAGCGCTGCTGGGGTCCGCCCAACGGACGCCATGATGTTGCGTTTCCCCGATGGGGGCGTGCGCATTGGCTTCCTCGACAGCCACGACTCCACGGGCATTCGATTCCAGTCCGCGCGGCACGGGGGCGTGGTCTTCTTGCCCTGGGAACGCCTGCACGCGAGTCAGAGCTTGGCCCTGCGCACGGAACTCGGCTACGTGGAAACCGACGCGGAGGAACTCCTGATCCCGGTCGAGCGCTTGGTGCTGGCCAGCGGTCAGGAAATCCTGGGCGTCATCCTTTCCAAGGAGGGCAGCAACTTCCTGATGAAGGTCAACGGCAACACCCAGGTGGTTCCCAAGAACCGCGTGGTCTCCGTGACCGCCGGTGAAATGGCTCCCGCCCTGGACGTGTACAAGACCGAGGAGCTTTACGCCCAGGGCCTCGCGCGCCTCAAGCCGGAAGACGCGCTGTCCCAGGTCGAATTGGCCGAGTACTGCGAGCGCATCTTGGACTTCCCCCACGCGGTGGTGCACCTCACAGCGGCCATCGCATTGCGCGATGGGGCCCAGGAAACAAGCGTTTGGCAAAAATCCTTAACGCGCGCCAGCGTGAAAGCACAGCAGGCCGATCAGCTCGATCGTCTGCGGGAGATCGACCGCTTGCGCCGCCGATCCCTCTTTCCGCAAGCCATGGAAAAGGTCACCGCTTTCAGGCAAGCCTTTCCCAAGAGCCCCCTGGTCGATGACCTGAACAAAAGTGAAGCCCTGGTCGTGCGCACCAAGGAGCGCGTATTGGGTGAACGCATTCAGAAGCGTTTGTTCTATCGCACCACCCAAATGATTCGAGCCGTGGCGCGCCAGAAGGGTCAAACTATGGATTCGCTCACCGCGCTCATGGATGGGGATTGGACCGACAATCTGCGCGCTGCGGTGGCCGCGGACGTTCGCAATCTAGAGCCCGAAATCACACCGGACCTGGTGGGGCAGTACTGGATGCAACGCCACAAGCGGCGCTTCCACGTGGCTACCTACGGGAATGCAACCTGGCTCCTGGGCGAGGATCGAGTCAATGCCGGACTGGAAAAGTCCGAGCGCAAGAGCGATAAAAAGGTCAAAGCTAAAGCCACGGCCCAGGACCCTCAATCCGAGTTTCAAGAGCGAATTCAACGCTTCCTGCAAAACCAACGCCGGGCGGCGCGGGCCTCTTTCAGTGGTAGCAAAGACCAAGTTGCCGAGCGCGAAACCGCTTGGGGATTGATGACCCTRGAGGCCAARTCCATGTGGCTGCTCGCTTACTACGTGGAGTTCTCCGGTGAATTCGAAGTGCGTCCCGCCGTCGCGCACCTTTGCCGCACCTGCGGCGGAAACGGGGTCCTCGAGACCGCGGAGTTCGGAATCACGAGCAGCAACGCGACCCGCGGGGGCCGCTTGAGCCGTTGTCACACCTGCCATGGTGTGGGCATCGTGCGACGGGTGAGGTTCCGCTGATGCATCGCGTGAACCTGAAGGGCCGCTGGCTCTGCTTATTACCTCTTCTTGCGGTCGCTTGCGCGGGGCCTCAAAAACCCCAGCGTCCGAGCGTGGAAGAAACCCGCGCGATCTACGCGGACAAAGATTACGCGGCCAGGCCCAATGGGGCGGCGACCCCGGAGCCCGGCGCAGGGAGTCCCGCCGGTTGGCAGGAGACGATTCAGCCAGCGGGTGGATCCAAGGCCGAGTCGGCGGTGGTCGCCACCGTTGCCGGCCAGGACATCACGGCCCAGGACCTGGTGTCCTCGTGGATGTTCCGGGACAGCGCCGCCGTGCGAGGCCTGGTCGACCGACTGGTGCTCGATGGACTCGTGCGCGCCGAGGCCAGCCGCTTGGGCTTGCGCCTGCCCTCCGAGGTCATCAGTCGGGAATGGTCCAAGCTGCTGGGGGAGTTTGAGCAGGAGGTCCGCAAGGCAGCCCCCGGGCTTAGCATGGATCAATTCATCCAAAGCCGCCTCGGACTGGACCCTGAACGCTACCGCCAAAGCATGGAAGCGCGCCGCGTACTCGACCTGTTGGCCGAGCGTTGCGTGCGCGCCTTCACCTTGGAAAGTGAGACCGTACAGGCCCGCATGATCGTGGTGCCATCGCGCTCGGAAGCCGATCGCGTGGAGGCAGGACTGGCCATGGGTCGGCCCTTTGGCGAACTCGCGCGCACCCTCTCCCAGGATCCTTCGAGCGAGCAGGATGGGGAAATYCCGCCGATCGTGCGCTCCTCGGCGGCGATCTCGCGCTTGGCGTTCGCGACCCCGATCGGCCAAGTGGGGGGTCCCCTGGTTGAAAACGGTCGCCACATCTATCTCCAAGTTCAGGCCGTGGAAGCGGGGCAACCYGGATCCTGGGCGGAGTTGGGACCCAAGGTGGAAGCGAGCTTGCAGGCCCTTCCCATCGAAGATTTGGAGTTTCTCCAGTGGCAAGCGATGGTTTCGTCCCGCTATGAAGTCGACACGATGCCCTTGATGCGGTGGGTTGGCGAGCCCGATATGGGCGAGCAATAGGCCCCAGGGGCTTGGCAGGACGGTGTGGTCAAGGAAGATAGGACTCGCACTTGATCCCTGCCCCGGGGCAAGGGATGCTGGGCGCATGGATTCCATGGACGGCAACTCATCCGAAATTGAAGAAAACACCC
>JAESRM010000037.1 GCA_016764635.1 Planctomycetota bacterium | reverse complement strand
TGTACTCGCCGGGGGCGCGCACATCCAAAACCACGGGGGGGGAATCGGTCTTGAGTGCGGCTGCCAATTGCTCGGCATCGTAGCGCTCGAATGAAGAGAAGAACTCCTCGCGGTGATTCATGGTCTCGATGCCGCCTTCGAGGAAGCCCACCACGTTGTCGAGGCCGATGCGGCCCAGGCGCAGGGCCGCTTCGGCTTCCTCACCCGGCTTGGCGATCAGAACGACTTTCACGTGGGGTGAAACATGGGGGCCGGCCCATGTGGCGAATTTGCCGTCCAAGCCCACGTTGAGGCTGCCGACCAAATGGTTCTCGGAAAAGGCCTGGGCGCTGCGCACGTCGAGGATCAACGCGCCGGAGTTTTGGAAGCGCAAGAGGTCCTCGTCCGAGAGCGGATTCAAGGAGGCCTCCAGGGTTTCATCCAAGGTGGCGCGCTCCTTGCGGTTCAAGATGGCGTCGTGCAGGAAGTAAGCCGGAACCATCGGTTGCTCCGATGTGACGCTGGCGATGAACTCTTCTTTGTCCGTGGTTTGCAGGGCGTAGTTGCCCGCGCGCTGGTTGCCGATGGTGCAGGATGTCGCCGTGCTCAAACTCTTTCCGCACAGGGATCCCGCGCCGTGTCCGGGGTATAGGATGGTTTCGTCGGGCAGCTTCAGAAGCTTGTTGTGCAGGGAGTCGAAGAGGTCCCCAGCCAAGTCCTTGGCGGTGATGCCGATCGAACCGAGTAGGTCCGGGCGACCCACGTCGCCAATGAACAGGGTGTCTCCGCTGAAGACCGCGTGCGGCGTGTTCTTGTCGGCGGTGTTGTCGTAGGCCACGATCGAGATGCTCTCGGGCGTGTGACCGGGCGTCTCCAGGATTTCCAATTCAACATCGCCCAAGGAAATACGCTGCCCGTTCTTCATGGACTTCACGTCGTATTCCGGCTGGGCCTCCTGGCCCATGACGATTTGGGAGCCCGCGAGCTTGCGCAGTTCCAAGTGTCCGGAAAGGTAGTCGGCGTGGAAGTGGGTCAGGATCACGTACTTGATCTCTGCCCCGAACTTCTTGGCGGTCTCCAGGTATTGCTCCACATCCCTTTGGGGATCGATGACCGCAGCGACCTTGCTCTTTTCGTCGACGATGAAGTAAGAGGCGTGGGCCAAACAGCCCAGGTAGTATTGTTTGATCTGCAAAAGCGGCTCCGGTGTTCGGGAGTTTTGGGTTGGGCAGCGGTCCCCGGCGGGATGCCCAGTGGCTAAAATTATCATCCGTCAATTTTAATGACTGTGATGAAGTCCCAATCTCCTCGGATTTGTTCCGGATATGGGGCAAGCGGCATTCCTCGGGACGAGGAAAGCCGCTTGCGGGTGGATCACGGAATTGCGCCCTGCTCTCTTTGAGAACTACACGTGGGGGCAGGCGACCATTTGTCCATCGCCCACGTCGCGCATTTCGGGGGCTTCGAGGGCGCAGGAGTCCTTGGCGATCGGGCAGCGCGTGCGGAAGCCGCAGCCCGAAGGTTTTGCCATGGGCGTGGGGATGTCGCCTTGGAGCCGGATGCGATCCTTGTTGCTGGAGCGCGGATCGGGCTGGGGCACGGCCGAAAGCAGGGCCTTGGAGTACGGGTGCTTGGGGTTCTTGTAGATCTGTTCGGCACTACCGATCTCCATGATGTTGCCCAGGTACATGACCGCGATGCGATCGCAGATGTGATAGACGACCGACAGGTCGTGGGCAATGAAGAGGTAGGTCAGGCCGAATTCCTTCTGCAGGTCCTGCATCAGGTTGATGACCTGGGCCTGGATGGAAACGTCCAAGGCGCTGACGGGTTCGTCGGCGATGATCAGGTCCGGGTTGGTGGCCAAGGCGCGCGCGATGCCCACTCTCTGGCGCTGACCGCCGGAGAATTCGTGGGGGTAGCGCTGGGAGTAGGAGGCTTGCAAGCCCACTCGCTCCAGCAGCTCGTGCACGCGGTCCTTGCGCTCGGCGGCGGTCATATCCAGGTGCACCTTCATGGGTCCCTCGATGATGCCCTGCACGGTCATGCGCGGGTTCAAGGAGGAGAAGGGATCCTGGAAGATCATTTGGATGCGTTCACGCAGGGGTAGCATCTCGTCGCGCGGGATGCCGTTGGTGTCCATGAAACCGGCTTCGGTGTTGAAGAGGCATTCGCCTTCGAGTTCAACATCGGGGTACATGGGTTTGTGCAGGTTGATGATGGCGCGGCCCACGGTGGTCTTGCCGGAACCGGATTCGCCGACCACGCCCAGGGTCTCACCGCGCTTGACGGTGAAGCTGATGCCGTCCACGGCTTTGACCGTTCCGACCTTGTGGCGCAAGATGCCCCCGTAGACGGGGAAGTGCACTTTGAGGCCTCGAACGTCGAGCAGGATTTCGTTGGCTTGGTTGTTGTCCATGGGGCAGGCCTTAAGCTTTTTCGTCCATCAAGTGACAGCGAACACTGTGTCCGGGCGCGATCTCTTGCAGCTCGGGAAGTTCGGTCAGGCAGCGGTCGGTCACGTGGGCGCAGCGCGTATTGAAACGGCAGCCGCTGGGGAATTCGAAGATGCTGGGCACCATGCCGGGGATGGCTTTCAGCGGTTTGCCCTTGTCCTCTTCGTGGGGGATGCTGCCGAGCAAGCCTTGGGTGTAAGGATGGCTTGGATTGTCGAACAGGTCGGTGACCGAGGCAATCTCCTGGATCATGCCGCCGTACATGACGATGACGCGATCGCAGGTTTCCGCGATGACCGCCATGTCGTGGGTGATGAGCAGGATGGAGGCGCCCTTGCGCTTGCCCTGCAGATCCTTCATCAGGTCCAGGATCTGGGCTTGAATGGTCACATCCAAAGCCGTGGTGGGCTCGTCCGCGATCAACAGGGCCGGATGGCAGATCAAGGCCATGGCGATCATGACGCGTTGGCGCATGCCGCCTGAGAACTGGTGCGGGTAGTGTTTGAGGCGCGTGCGCGCGGCGGAGATGCCCACCAACTCGAGCACCTCAACGGCTTTGTCCAGGGCGTCCTTCTTGCTCATGTTCTCGTGGTGGATCAAGGACTCCGAAACCTGACGCCCGATGGTGAAGACCGGATTCAGGGAGGTCATGGGCTCCTGGAAGATCATGGCAATGTCCTTGCCACGGATCTTGCGCATCTCCTTGTAGGAGAGCTTGAGCAGGTCCTTGCCGTCAAAGATGATCTCGCCCCCGGCAATCTTGCCGGGAGGGTCAGGGATCAAACGCATGATCGAGAGTGCCGTCACCGACTTGCCGGATCCTGATTCGCCCACGATGCCGAGCATCTCGTTCGGCATGATGTCGAAAGAAACACCGCTCACCGCGTGCGCTTCTTTCTTCTCCACCAGGAACATGGTGTGCAGGTTTTTGACCTGCAACAGGGGCTTCACGCCGTTTGTATCGTTGTTCGTCATAGCCGTAAAATGGCGATTAGCGCAGGCGGGAGAAGACTTTGGGGTCGAAGGCTTCGCGGATCGCTTCACCGATGAAGACGATCATGATCAGGGTGCCGAAGAGCGCGGTCAGCGGGAACACGATCAGGTGCCACTTGGTGATGTTCTCCAAGCCTTGGCTGACCATCTCGCCCCAACTGGATGTCGGAGCTTGCAGGCCAAATCCCAGGAAGTCGAGAGACACCAGGGATGAGATGGCACCGACGATAGCGAAGGGTGCGAACGAGATGATGGGCGTCAGTGAGTTGGGCAGAATGTGCGCGAACATGATCGAGCGGTTGCTGTCACCCTGGGCGATGGCCGCGGCCACGTAGTCTTTCGACTTCTCCCTGTAAAACTCGCCGCGCATGTACATGGCGATGCCCATCCAGCCGAAGGTGGCCAGGATCAGGATCAGGATACCCAGGCTAGGCACGATGAGGGAGCTGACGATGATGACCGTGTAGAGGAAGGGCATGCCCGACCAGATCTCGACGAAGCGCTGGCCGATGATGTCCACCACGCCGCCGAAGTAACCCAGGGTGGCCCCGATCGTCATTCCTACGATGTAGGAGAGCAGTACCACGCCCAGTGCGAAGGTGATCGAGATGCGGAAGCCATAGACCAAGCGGGCGAACACGTCGCGTCCGCGGTTGTCCGTGCCTAGCCAGTGACCGGGTGAGGGTGAGTGGGGAGGGCGACCTTCCAGGCTCGGGTCGGACAATAGACTCTCGTTCGGGTGATACGGATAAATCGGCATCAGCACGAAGTTGCCCTCGTCGGCGGCCTCAAAGCGCTTGTCCAGGGCCCGGTAATCGGCCTCGCCGATGACCTCGTCATCCTGGCCGAAGACCTCGGCGTCGTGGTAGCCGGAGAAAACGGGGAAGTATAGGTTGCCATCATACTTGACAACCAACGCGCGGTTGTTGATCAGCATGGGCGAGCACAGGCTGAGCAGATACAAGCTCACCATGATCACCAGGCTGTACCAACCGCGCTTCATGGTCCGGAACTTGCGCCAGCGACGGCGCAACACGGATACGGATTTCGTGGGGGATGCGGACATGGCTGTTTAGGAGAAGCGGATGCGGGGGTCGACGAGCACGTAGAGAATGTCGCTCAGGATGTTGCCGATGAGCATCAGCAGGGTGTTGATCACCAGCACGCCCATCACCACCGTGTAGTCACGGCCGATGATYGATTCGAAGCCYARRAGGCCCARGCCGTTGATGTTGAARACYTTTTCGATYAGGTAGGAACCTGCCATGATCAAACCGAGTGCGTGGCCCAGGCCSGTGCAGATCGGGATCAAKGAGTTSCGCAGGGCGTGCACCATGATGACGCGCTTCTCGGACAAACCCTTCGCGAAYGCTGTGCGCACGTAATCCTGGCCCAGGTTCTCCATGAGCGAGTTTTTCATGAGCACGGTGAGGACCGCGAAGCTGCCAATGGAGTAAGCGATCACAGGCAGCACCATGTGGTGCACGCTTTCTTTGATCTTGCTCCAGGTGTCCATGTCGGCGTAACCCGAGCCGTGGATGTCACCCARKGGGAATATGTCCCAGAAGGAACCGCCGCCAAAGGCCACCAGCATTACGGCACCCAACGCCCAGCCAGGCACCGAGTAACCAATGAAAATCAAGACGCTGGAGCTCAGGTCGAAGCGACCTCCGTGCAGCACCGCTTTTAGAATACCGAGCGGAACGCAGATCAAATAAGCCAGCAGGAAACCTGTCAGACCGAAGCGTAGGGAGATGGGGAAGCGGTCTACGACCAGTTGCACCACGGGCACCTCGAACTTGTACGATGTGCCCAGGTCGCCGGCTAGCAGGCCTGCGCCATTCTTGGTCCACAGGTCTGGAACGTGGAAGGTGGAAATTCCCGAAACGCCTGCGACCTGATATTCAAAGAGCGGATCTCCAACCTGGAATTTATCTCCACCCTTGGCCAGCAGGCGCACCAAGCGTCCGCCTTCGGGCATGTAGATGCGTTCGGAGACTACGGTTGCGGAGGGCGCGTCCTTTTTTGTGGATTTGATTCCGATCATGCGCATGCGCAGGACCGAATCGCCCTCTTCTAACCGCTCGTCGAGGTCGGCTTCCCAGGTGATGAACTCAGCCTCGGTGATGGTGTCGCCGAAAAGGCCACGTTCACCTAAGTTGAGCGGACCAAGGAACTGGAAGTACTGCTTCCAGAGCGGCCAATCGAAGTGGTAGTACTTCTTCAGGCTGTTGAGCGCCTTGGGATCGATGTTGACGCTGCTTTGCTGACTGCCGGCRCTTCCTGCGCCGCCTTCCCCGGAAACCGCGCCCATCTGCGCGCGCAGCTTGGCTTGGTCGATGGGGCCACCAGGAACAAAGCGTGTCACCGAGAACACGAGCATGGTGATCCCGATGAAAGTCGGGATCAGAAGGAGCAGACGGCGAGCGAAGTATGCGGCCATAGACGGGGACGGTTWGGAGCGGATGCGGGCGGGGAGGGAGAGGTGCTAGCCCGGACATTTCATGGAATGTCCGGGCTAGTGGGAACCTAGTTGGGGTTGGCCTTGCTCCACGCTTTCCAGAAGTGATCCTTTTCGGGCAGGGTCGTGAGCATCTTGCTGGTGTCCTTGCGGGCCGCTTCGAGCTGCTTGTCCATCTCGGGATCGATCCACCATGAGAACATCATGTCCGAGTCGTCTGTGGTGCGCCAGACACCGAACTTCGGCATTTTGAACTTGTTCTGGTAGATGACGCGTTGGGCAGGTCCGTACCAGCCGAGCACGTAGGGGTGCGCGGCGTACACGATGGCGTCGATCTTGCGGATGATCTCGCTGCGCTTGGTCGGGTCGTATTCCTTGTCGTAGTCCTTCATCAGGGCGTCTACTTCCTCGGAAGCAAACCCAGTGATGTTGTTGTTGTCCATTTGCGCGGCGAGTTCGCTGCTCCAAGAGGAGACCGGATTGGGGAAAACCAATGCGCCCCAGGCGGTGGAGACAATGTCGTACTCGCGTTGGCGCATGTTCTTCCAAGCGGCAGCGGGGTCGAGTAGCTTGAGTTCAATGTTGACGCCAATTTTGCGGCAGTCTTCCGCGTAGATGGTTAAGAAACGCTCCGACCCCTTGGAGCGATACGACAACTCGAAGGTGAGGCGCTTGCCATTCTTGATGCGAATGCCATCGTCATCTTTTTCCGTCCAACCTGCAGCTTTGAGTAGYTTGACGGCGCCAAAGAGATCGTAGGGTAGTACGCCGTTGTTCGGGTTGCGGTAGTCTCCGTATTGCCAGTAGCTATCGAGCGGCTCGTATTCGTTGAAGAACAGGTTGTCGATGAACTCCGGGCGGTTGTACGACATGGCCAAGGCTTTGCGAATGCGTACATCGTCGAGGGGCGCACGGGACATGTTGAATCCCATGCCACTGGTGCCCTGGGGAGAGTCGTTGTAGAACTTGCGCTTTTGCAGGATACCGCGCTTGATGTGATCGACTTTTTCAGGGACCAACTCCTCGACCCACCACTGGGCGCGAAGCACCGTGAAGTAATCGAGCTCCCCTTTTTTAGCCATTTCAAAGGCCAGGATGGGGTCGAGCACGATCTTGAAGTTGTAGGCGTCGAAGTTGTACGCGCCCATGTAGGCGGGGTTGTCCTTGGCCCACCAATCGTCGCGGCGGCGCAGGGTGAGTGAGCGGTTCAGGTCCACGTCCTCGATGTCCAAGTTGTAGGGACCACTGACCGCGGTGTAGCGGTTCTGGTACTCCTTCAGGTATTCGTCGCCGGGGATGGAAATCTCGTGGGCGGGGAACAGGCTCATGCCGCCGAAGTACATCAGGTTGCGCCAGCTCTCTTCCTTGACCTTGACTGAAACGATGTACTTGGAGTGCGCCACGGGCACTTCGAACTTGCCGTAGGTTTCCAGGTTGGAGGGGAACAGCAGGCGGTCATCCATCAAGAGATTGAAGGTGGCCACCACGTCGGCGGAGGTGACTTCCTTGCCGTCACTCCAGCGTGCTTCCGGGTTGATGCGGAAGGTGTATTCGTCCTTGTTCTCCGAGATCTTCCAGTGTGTCGCCAGGGCCGGAATGCGCTCGTTGGTAAACGGGTGCAGGTTGATCAGGGATTCCTGGCAGAGAGCGATCGCCATGTAGTTGAAGGACGTGTTGTAGTCCTTTCCCGCCATGCGCAAGTTCGCCGGCCAGTTGGGCAGGTACATCTTGAACGTGCCGCCCTTGACCGCATCGGGGGAGCCGATGGCGGGGAAGGTCATGTTCGTTAGCCAACCCTCACCCGTGAAACCCGGGCCGCCGTCCTCGGCGGAGACGCTCTTGTCGCCGGCCTGGGGGTCCCAGGCGTAGGTGACCATGTCGAGCTTGGTGTCGTAGTCGGACAGGTCAACGCCGGCTAGCGGGTCCTTGGCCCCGGCAGGAGCGTCCTTATTGGCCTCTTTCGCGCCTGTATCCGCGGTTTCCGTCCCTTTGGCGGCTCCAGAATCGGCCGAACCTCCGGATTCCGTTTCTTTGCTTCCACAGCTAATAATCAGGAAGCAGAGTCCTACACCAAGGGTCTTGGCGAGGGAATTTCGGAGTAGGCGAGGGGTCATGGTGACTCCTGGGAGGGGGTTGGGGATACAAAAACCGAAGTTGGGGCGCGCACTCTAACCAATTGACGCTGGATTCCTCCTCTCTTGCTGGCGCAGAGGTGGGAAATGTAGGCCTGGGGGCTCGGCTAGGTCCTGCGGGTGCAATGGGTTTGGCCTTTGTGTGTGCTTAGGGCCAGTCCAGGGTCGTTTTTACCCATTGTCAAGGCTGGCAGAAGGGGCCCGTTGGGGGTCGGTGGGCCGGCCATACTCGGGTCTCTACCCTGGGGTCTTGTGCCCTTGGGGCGTTCCTTCTACAGCTCGAAACCTCAAGATGTTCTACCTCCCCTTGCTCTACTTCTCTGTCGTGTTCGCCCCTCCGGAAACTCCTGTGGTAGGTGAGGCCTTGGCTGCAGAGCCCGGTTCCGTGGGCTTGCCCGAGGGGCTCGAAATCTACGGCAACATGCGTTTGCGCATGGAGAGCACCCTGGACCAGGCCAACGGGGAGGACCGTCACCGGGGGCGCTTGCGTTTCCGGGTGGGCGCCAAAGTGCGGGTCGCTCAAGGCCTCAGGGCGGAGGTCCGTTTGACGACGGCTTCGGGAGATGCGCGCAATCCCCATTGGGATCTGGGCGGCAGCAACGGCAACGACACCATCAGTGGCTCCGACGTGGCCTTGGATCGCATCAACCTGGTTTGGACCCCAACCGAGGGCGCCACCGTGGTCGCCGGCAAAATGGGCAACCCGCTCGCCCAAAACCCGGTCTTCAGCGAGTGGGTGCTCGACGGGGACATTCAGCCCTCCGGCATCGCTGGAATTTGGCAGCTGAACGAGCGCAGCGACGTGCGCCTGGCCCACTTCGTGATCGACGAGAACAATGCGCCTTCCTCGGATCCCGCGCTCACCATTGTGCAGCTGAATTACGGTGCCGATGGCACGGATCTCGATTGGGATGTGAACACATCCCTTTGGAACTGGACGAATGAAGGCGGCCCGGTGGACTTCATGGTTTGGGATACGATCCTGTCCGCAAAGAAAAACGCTTGGACCGGTTCCTTTGAGTTCATGCAGAACCTGGACGACGACAGCGGTGACGACACGGGTTTCGCGTTGGGGCTCAAGCACGGCAAGGGTGGCAAGCAAGGCGAGAGTCAGTTCTTCGGCAACTACTTCGACTTTGACGTGAATGCTTCCCTGTGGGGCGTGGGGCAGGATGACGTGCCGATCGGTACCAGCGCCGACGGTTTGAGTGGTTTTGTCGTGGGCTACAAATATTGGTGGCACGACAACACGACGGTCAAGCTTTGG